>DATCDE010000187.1 GCA_036510875.1 Actinomycetes bacterium | reverse complement strand
GGGTCGGCCTCGGCGGCCCGCAGCGCCGCGAGCACGTCGCCGTCCGCCCGCTCGGGGGCGCCGCGGGCGGCGCCCCCCTCGCGCAGCGCGTCCCAGTCGCCATAGACGGCGTCGAAGTCGCCGCGACGGTCGCCGGTGCGCCCGACCGTGTCCACCTCGACGTGCAGCCGCGTCCGGCCGGACGACGCCGTCCCCCACTCCGGGTCCGGCTCCTGCCAGGGCAGCCCCACGGGCCGCCGGCCCTCGACCGCCAGCCCGTCGGCGTCGGCGAGCGCGGCGACGTGCGGGCGCACCCGCGGGTCGAGCCACGGCTCGCCGCCCAGCACGTACTCCGGGTGCGCGGTGAGCCGCTCCCGCAGGGTGAACCCGGCGGCCGCGGTCAGCTCGGCCAGCCGGTCGATCTGCGGCCACGGCCGCTCGGGGTTCACGTGGTCCGGGGTCAGCGGGGAGACGCCGCCCCAGTCGTCGACCCCGGCCCGCAGCAGTGCCGCGAGCTGCTCTGGGTCGGACAGGTTCGGCGGCACCTGCACCCGCATCCGCGGGCCGAGCACCAGCCGGGCCACCGCCACTGTGGCCAGGTACTCCTCGAAGCCGACGTCCGGCTCGGCGCGCATGGCGGTGTCGTCCTTGGCCCGGAAGTTCTGGACGATCACCTCCTGCACGTGGCCGTGCCGGCGGGCGGCCGCCCGGATCGCGAACAGCGACTCGGCCCGCTCGGCCGCGGTCTCGCCGATGCCCACGAGGATCCCGGTGGTGAACGGCACCGTCGCGCGGCCGGCGTCCTCGAGCACCCGCAGCCGCACCGCGGGCTCCTTGTCCGGCGAGCCGAAGTGCGGACCGCCGGGCTGCGACCACAGCCGGGTCGCGGTGGTCTCCAGCATTATCCCCATGGACGGCGCCACCGGCTTCAGTCGCAGCATGTCCTGCCAGCTCATCACCCCGGGGTTCAGGTGCGGCAGCAGGCCGGTCTCCTCGAGCACCAGCACGGCCATGGCCCGCAGGTAGGAGAGCGCGTCCTCGTAGCCGTGCTCGTCCAGCCAGCTGCGGGCCGCGGGCCAGCGGTCCTCGGGCCGGTCGCCGAGGGTGAACAGCGCCTCCTTGCAGCCCAGCGCGGCCCCCTCGCGGGCGATGGCCAGCACCTCGTCCGGCTCCAGGAACGCAGCGGGCAGTCGCCCCGGCACCGTGGCGAACGTGCAGTAGTGGCAACGGTCCCGGCAAAGCCGGGTCAGCGGGATGAACACCTTGCGGCTGTACGTGACGACCCCGGGCCGCCCGGCCGCCGCCAGTCCCGCGTCGCGCACCCGGGAGGCCGCCTCCAGCAGCGGCTCGAGCTGCTGGTCCCGCAGCCCGAGCAGCACGGTGGCCTCGGCCACGTCCAGCGCCTTGGCGTCCCTGACCCGGGCGAGGGCGCGGCGGACGGCGGTGTCGGTGGGCGGTGCGACCTCGGGCATGCCCTTGAGCCTAAGCACCCCCGGTGCCGGACCAGCTGACGGTCTCCACCAGCCGGAAGCCGGACTGGGTCACCTCGGGCAGCAGCGCGGCGACCTCGGGGATCCGGGCGGCCGGCAGGCACAGTCGTCGGGTCACCAGCGCGGCCCGCTCGTCCAGCGGATCGTCGTCCGCCGGCTCGGGGCGCTCCCACCCCTCGACCCGCAGCCCGGTGACCCCGGCCTCCTCCAGGACGGCGACGAAGTCGGGCGACGTCGGCCGCTCCGGGCGGACCAGGCCGTGGAACCGCAGCCACAGCGGTGCCAGCCAGCTCATCGGGTGCTGCACGGGCAGCTCGACGACGACCCGGCGCCGGGCGGACCCGGTCAGCGCGGCCACGAACGGTCCGATGTCAGCGACGTCGTAGACGACGTGGTGGCACACGACGAGGTCCTGCGCCCCGGCCTCCTGGGCGACCTGCGGCCACAGCCCCTCGACCGTCCGGGCCCGCACCCCGAGCCCGGCCGCCCGCTGGGCGTAGGCCGCGAGCATGTCGGCGGAGCGGTCAACAGCCACCAGCTCGGTGGCCCACGGGGCCAGCGGCAGGCTGGCCGCCCCGGCCCCGGCGCCCACGTCGAGCACGCCGCCCGGTCCCCCGGTGGTCAGGGCGTCCCGGGCCGCCTCGAAGGACCGACCGGACGGCGCGGTCACCGCGGCGTCGGCCCGGTCGGCGAACCGGCGGACCGGGTGGCCCCAGGGCGAGGTCTCGGCCCGGGCCAGGATCTCCTCCGGGATGGCCCACTCGGCGAGCGCGGCCGCCCAGCTGCTCGCGGCGGTCACGCCGACGCGTCCGCGCGGGCGCGCCGGCGCTCGGCCAGCTGCGCGACCGGGGTGCGCCCGACCCGCGCGACCAGCCCGGTGAGCAGCCCCACGGCGATGGCCAGCAGGTGCTCCCAGCCGGCCAGGCCCGGCTCCAGGAACGCCAGGGCCAGCAGCGGGGCCAGCAGCACCGAGCCGACCACCGGCAGGCCGAGCGCGACCGCCACGGCCGCGCCCAGGGCCACGGTGAGCACGGAGGGCCCGGTGTCGAGCAGGTGCCGGTAGTCCGGGGACAGCTGGCCCAGGACGCCGGGCGGCAGCTCGAGGCAGAACCGGACCAGCAGGGTGAGCGCGATGTGCGCGCTCAGCCCGACCAGCACCGCGCGTCGCCAGCCGAGCACCGCGGATCCGGCCAGCAGCGCCGCGAACACCTGCAGCATGGCGCCCCACACCGGCAGCCCGGCGGTCGGCGCAGCTGCGGACAGCGGCAGCCGCTCCAGGGCGACCAGCAGCGGCTCGTCGGCTCGGTACCCGGCGAGGTCCTCGACCAGCTCGCGACCGCCGGGAAGGAAGCCGACCGCCCACATCGCGGCGACCAGCGCAGTGGCCGCCGCCGCGACGAGCAGCGCGGCGCGGCGCTCCCCGGCCGAGCGCACCACCGACCGCAGCTCCCCGACCTCACGGACCACCCGGCGTCCCAGCACGCGCCCAGTCTGCCCCGGCGGACCCCCCCGCGGCACCCCATCAAACGCCTCCAGGACCGGCTGAGAGGATGACGCGGTGCAGATCACGGCGCTGGCTGGCGGCATCGGTGGGGCTCGGTTCCTGCGCGGCCTGCTGGCCGAGCTGGCCGCTCGCGCGGAGGCCGGAGCCGAGCCCGCCCAGGTGACCGTCATCGGCAACACGGCCGACGACATCACGCTGTTCGGGCTTCGGGTGTGCCCGGACCTGGACACCGTGATGTACACCCTCGGCGGCGGCATCGAGGAGTCGCAGGGCTGGGGCCGGGCCGGTGAGACGTACGCCGTCAAGGGGGAGCTGGCCGCCTACGGCATGCAGCCGCTGTGGTTCGGCCTCGGTGACCGGGACCTCGCCACCCACATCGTGCGCACCCAGATGATGGCCGCGGGCTACCCGCTCTCGGCGGTCACCGAGGCGCTGTGCGCCCGCTGGCGGCCCGGGGTGCGGCTGATCCCGATGTCGGACGAGCGGGTCGAGACCCACGTCGTCATCGACGACCCGGACCAGCCCGGCCAGACCAAGGCGGTCCACTTCCAGGAGTGGTGGGTGCGCTACCACGCCGAGCCGCCGGCCCGCTCGATCGTGCCGATCGGGGTGGACGCCGCCCAGCCGGCCCCCGGCGTCCTGGAGGCGCTGGCCGGGGCCGACCTCCTCGTGCTGCCGCCGTCCAACCCGGTGGTGTCGATCGGGACGATCCTGGCCGTGCCCGGGATCCGGGACGCCGTGGTCGCCGCGGTCGCCCCCGTCGTCGGGGTCTCGCCCGTGATCGGCGGGGCGCCGGTGCGCGGCATGGCCGACGCCTGCCTCACCGCGATCGGGGTGGAGACCTCGGCCGGCGCGGTCGCCGGCCTGTACTTCGGGATGCTCGACGGCTGGCTGGTCGACGAGGTGGACTCCGGCACGGTGGTGGACGGCGTGCAGGTCCGGGCGCTACCGCTGCTCATGACCGACGAGTCGGCCACCCGGGCGATCGCCGCGGCCGCGCTCGACCTGGGGGCGGAGCTCGCCGGATGACGACGGTCACCGTGCTGCCGGTCACCGGCGTCCCCGAGGTGCGCCCCGGCGACGACCTGGCCGCACTGCTCGCCGACGCGGCGACCGGGCCCGGCGGCCCGGGCCTGCGCGACGGCGACGTCCTCGTGGTCACCAGCAAGGTGGTGAGCAAGGCCGAGGGGCGGGTCGTCGAGGCCACCGACCGGGAGGCGGCCATCGACGCCGAGACCGTGCGAGTGGTCGCCCGCAGGGAGCAGACCCGGATCGTGCAGACCCGGCACGGCCTGGTGCTCGCCGCGGCCGGTGTCGACGCGTCGAACGTCCCGGCCGGGACCGTCGTCCTGCTGCCGGTGGACCCGGACGCCTCCGCGGCCCGGCTGCGGGCGGCGCTGCGCGAGCGGCTCGACGTACGGGTCGCGGTGCTCGTGAGCGACACCCTCGGCCGGCCCTGGCGGCTGGGGCTCACCGACTCCGCGGTGGGCGCGGCCGGGCTGGCGCCGCTGGACGACCACCGCGGACGGGTGGACGCGCACGGGCACACGCTCGAGCAGACCGTGGTGGCGGTGGCCGACGAGCTGGCCGCCGCGGCCGACCTGGTGAAGGGCAAGCTGGCCGGCGTCCCGGCCGCCGTGCTGCGCGGCCTGGACCACCTGGTCACCGACGACGACGGCCCGGGCGCCCGGGCGATGGTCCGCCCGCTCGAGGAGGACATGTTCCGGTTCGGGCACCGCGAGGTGCTCACGGCCCGGCGCACCGTGCGGGCGTTCACCGGCGCGCCGGTCGAGCGCGCGGCCCTGCTGCGCGCGGTGGCCGCCGCGGTCACGGCCCCGGCCCCGCACCACACCACGCCGTGGCGGTTCGTGCTGGTCGACGACACGGACCTGCGCACCCGGTTGCTCGACGCGATGGCGCAGCGGTGGGCGGCGGACCTGCGTGCGGACGGCTTCGACGAGGAGTCGGTGGCCCGCCGGCTGCGCCGCGGTGACGTGCTGCGCGGCGCGCCCCACCTGGTGGTGCCCTGCCTGGTGATGACCGGGTCGCACGCCTACCCGGACGCCCGGCGGGCCACCGCCGAGCGCGAGATGTTCCTCGTGGCCATGGGTGCCGGGGTGCAGAACCTGTTGGTGGCGCTGGCGATCGAGGACCTCGGCTCGGCCTGGGTGAGCAGCACGCTGTTCTGCCAGGACGTCGTCCGCTCGGTGCTCGACCTGCCGGACGGCTGGGACCCCATGGGCGCCGTGGCGGTCGGGCACCCGGCCCAGCCGGCCGCGAAGCGGGCCCCCCGCGACCCCGCCGACTTCCTGCTGCTCCGGTAGCGACCCGCCTACCGGGTGCGGTGGTCCAGCGGGGCGTAGCGCGGCGCCTGCCGCGGCCGGGTCACCCCGGACAGCTCGACCATCCGGACGGCGCGGTAGCGGTGCCCCTCATAGGCGGCGAGCAGCTCGAGCATCCGGGCGTCGTCGCCGTCCGGCTCGCCGGTGAGGGCGTGGACGACGAGACCCGGTAGGTGCAGGTCGCCCACCGAGACGGCGTCCGGGTCGCCGTGGACCCGCTGGCGCACCTCGGCCGCCGTCCACCGGCCCACGCCGGGCAGCGAGCACAGCCGCCGCTCGACCTCGTCCATCGGCAGGCCGACCGTGCGCTCCAGCGCGGCGGCCCGCTGCGCCGCCCCGACGATCGTGCCGGACCGCTCGGGGCCGACCCCGGCCCGGTGCCACTCCCAGGACGGGATCCGGGCCCACTGCTGCGGCTCGGGGGCCACCGCCATGCCGTCCGGCG
>DATCDE010000186.1 GCA_036510875.1 Actinomycetes bacterium | reverse complement strand
CCACACCTCGACGTCCGCCCCCCCGACATCATCAGCCACCCGGCCCAAGATCCGGGAAACGATCAGCAACTCAAGCCGACACGCCGACTAAGATCAAAGTAAATGCGGCTGTAGTACTAGATGGGGCAATCGGGTCGGGCCGGTACTCGTGCGAAGGCTCAGGCAGTGCTGCGAGCCGTCCCACCGCCGAGGTACAGACGCGCCACCTCGGGGTTGTCGAGCATCTCTTGGCCGGAACCTTCCAGCCGGACATGACCGCTCTCGACAACCACGGCGCGAGTAGCGAGGGAAAGGCCCGCCCGTACGTTCTGCTCGACCAGCAGGACCGTCCGGCCTTCCTCCCAGATCGTGCGGACCTGGCCGAGGACGGTCCGCAGCGTCTTGGGGTCGAGTCCCATGGACGGCTCGTCGAGAACGACGAGCTTGGGGTCCAGCATCAGACAGCGGGCGAACTCGACAAGTCGCTGCTGCCCGCCAGACAGCCCGCCGGCCTTCGCCTGCGCCCGGTCACGCACGATCGGGAAGACATCCTCGATCTGGCGCAACCGACGACCCGTCTCGGCGCGGTCCCGCAGGAGGAAGCCACCCATCTCCACGTTGTCGCGCACAGTCATGTCAGGGAACAGAGTGTGGTTCTGGGCTACCTGAACGATTCCGAGGCCGAGGACCTGTCGAGGACTCAGACCGTTGATCTCGTGGCCTTCGAAGAGGACGCGCCCCAGCCGAGGTCTGAGCTGCCCACTCACGACACGAAGGACGGTGGACTTCCCTGCGCCGTTGGGGCCGACCACACAGGTGATGCTTCCTGCCGGAACCGAGAATGAGAGATCGCGCAGCACGTCACTGCCGCCGTAGCCGGCCCACACTCCCTCCATGTGGAGAAGGCCGCTCATGACGTGGCCCCCTCGGTAGGCGCGGGAGAAGCTGGATCATCCTCGAGAGATCCACCCAGGTAGGCATCGAGAACTCGCGGGTCGCTGCGCACGATCTCCGGTTCACCGTGAGCGATCACCGCACCCCCCTCCATCACCGAGATCACATCGCAGATGCCCATCACGAACTCCATGTTGTGCTCGACCACCAGGAACGTCACGCCACGCTGGTTCAGCTCGCGGATCCTTTCCCCCATCTGGCCGATCAGTGTCGGATTGATCCCACCAGCCGGCTCGTCGAGCAGGATCACCTTCGGGTCCTGGGCCAGCACCATGGCCAGTTCGACCAGCTTCCGCTGACCGTACGACAACATGCCTGCCTGTGAATCGGCCATCGTGGCAAGCCCCACGAAGTCCAACAGCTCCAGGCAGCGGCTCTCGCTGTAGAGCTCTCGTCGTCGGCTGCGGGGTACGCCACGGCTGCCCACCTGCAGGTTCTCGAGCAGCGTGAGTCGACCGAAGACTCGCGTGAGCTGGAAGGTCCGCCCCACTCCCAGGCCGCACACTGCCGCGGTCGATGCCTTCGAGATCTCGCGTCCAGCGAACCGGACCGTCCCGGAGTCGGCCCGCTCGTAACCGGTGATGACGTTGAACATGGTCGTCTTGCCCGAACCGTTGGGTCCGATCAGCCCAGCGACCGTGCCCTCCTCGACCGCAAACGTGCAGCCCGCAAGGGCCTGCAGCCCCCCGAAGCTCTTGTGCACGTCGGTCACTTCCAGGATCGCGGTCACTTGCCGACCTCCCCGAGGGTGGTGCTCTCAGGCGTCTCTTCGGGCCCGGTGACATGAACCGTTGGCTGGTCCGGCTGACTGGCTCTCGGTCCTCCTTGCTCGGCCCTTCGAGCGCGGACGTTTCGAAGGATCTCGGCGGACGAGGGGATGATTCCTTGGGGGAGGTAGCGGATCACGAGCAGGAAGAGAACCCCGAAGAGGATCAACGCAACCCCGCCCGAGGTGACCTGCAGGTTGAGGTACTGCTGCAGGGGCTCCAGAATGAGGGCACCGATCACTGGGCCGCTCACGGTTCCGAGGCCACCGAAGAACCCCATGAGCGCGATGGTCACGTCGAAGATCGCCTCGAAGGCGAACGGCGGGTAGATGCTGCCCAGGTAGTAGGCATAGACAGCCCCGCACATGCCGGTGACCACTGCCGAGAGCACGAAAGCGGAGAGCTTCACCTGCCCGGTGCGCACTCCGAGACCCCGCGCCCGGTCCTCGTCGTCACGAATGGCGAACAGCTCAAGACCGAACCGCGAGCGGCGGACCGCCCAGGAGAGTGCCACTGCGATGATCGCGACGCCGAGCGCAGCGAAGTAGAAGTAGGTGTTGTAGGTCGCGGCAAGCCAGGGCGGAATGGGTAGCTGCATGCCAGCCGAGCCGTTGGTGAGTCCTGTGAGGTTGTAGGCGAGCAGCTGGAAGATGAAGAAGAAGGCGATGGTGATGACGACGAACGTGTGGCGCCGAGTTCGGAGCGAGATCCACCCGACCGGCACCGCGACCAGACCTGCGAACAGCCCGGCAAGGGGAACCAGCGCGAATACGCCGACACCACCCTGCATGTGCCAGAGGTTGGCGACGTTGGCGAGGAAGTAGGCGCCGCTGCCGAAGAAGACGGCCTGGCCCAAGGCCGTGTAGCCGCTGTAGCCGGAGAACATGTTCCAGGCGGACGACGCTGCGACGAACAGCAGCGTGAACATGGCCACCGACGTCGTCGCAGGGTTACTGAAGATCAGCGGGAACGCCAGGGCGACGACGAGAGCTGCGCCGGTGACGACCCACTGGGCTTTCCGGCCCGAGGGCAAGACCCGCGCGCTGGCCCCCGGGACGGGCTGGGCCGTCGGGGATGCGGAGCTGGGCGACTTGCCCGGATTCTGCTCCGAGGACGGCGCTGAGGGCGTTGACATCTTCGCCTCTCTCACTGGGCTCTCGCCGCCTGCTGCCCGAACAGTCCGTTGGGGCGGATGAGCAGCACCAGAATGAGCACTCCGAAGAACATGGTGCTGGCCCAGACGGGCGACCACACCACCGCGGTCACGTCCTCGATCACGATGGCGGCGACCGCCGCGATCAACGCGCCTCCGACGCTGCCCAGGCCGCCGAGAACGACGATGACGAGCAGCCGCGAAATCAGGTCGTACCCTGAGTTCGGGTTGAACGAGTTCGTCGCGCCGAACACCATCCCGCCTGCTGCAGTCACACCCACACCGATCCCGAAGGTGATCGCCGACACCCGGTTGATGTCGATGCCGATCAGCTCAGCACCCGTCCGGTTCTGGACCGACGCCCGGATGCTGAACCCGGTCCGGGTGCGGTACAGGAACAGATAGAGAGCCCCCAACAGGACCACCGCAAGGCCAAAGCCGAAGAGGTAGATGTAGGGAAGGTAGAAGCCGAACACGTGCACGGACTCGTCGATGTACCAGGCGTTGAGCGTTCGCAGGTCCGCGGAGAAGAACAAGGTCAGCAAGCCCTCGATCACGATGGCGACCGCGAACGTGACGAGGATGGACAGCGCGGTGCGGTTCTGGGGACGCAGCCGCCGTATGAACACCCACTCGATCCCGACGCCCAGCAGAAACATGATCGGAATTGTGAAGAAGAGCCCGATGAAGGGATCGATTCCGAGGTGGACCTGGAGGACGTAGCTGAGGTAGGCGCCAAGGACCACCAGGATCCCCTGAGCGATGTTGATGATCTCCATGACTCCGAAGATCAACGTCAGTCCCGCTGCCATCAGCGCATACACACCCCCGGTGAGGATGCCGTCCACGATGGCCTTGGCGATCTGCGTACTCACGACTCACTCCTGTCCCCTCGTCGGTGCCGGTCGCCCGCGCCAAAGGCGCTGAAGCGACCGGCACCGGTCGACACTCGACGATCTACCAGGCCGGCTTGGGGTAGAGCACTGCCTCGGTAGCCGGGGGAACCGGCTGCAACATCTGACTGGAGTCCGGCTGGTAGGGGATGAGCGCCTGCTTCTGCCACTGGAACACGTAGGAGAAGGCAAGGGTGTTCTGCCCCGTAGAGTCGAACTTCACCGGACCCTGCACCGTCTGGTAGGTGCCCTTGTGGAGCTCAGCGATCAGCTTCGTCTGGTCGAGGCTGTTGATGTTCTTGACCGCCTGGGCCGTCACCTCTCCGACCGCGTACCCCTCGGGAACGTCCGAGCTGATGTCCTGCGGCGTGCCGCCATAGGCCTTGATGTAGGCAGCGACCATGTCCTGGTTGCCCGGGGTGGTCGCCGTCGGGTACCACTCGTTCGGGACCATGATGCCTTCGGTGTGCGCGGCACCGACGTTCTGAACGAACTGAGCGCCCTGGTCAGGTCCTGCCGTAGCGATGAGCGCCTTCGGGTTGTAGTTCTGCTGGACGAACTGCTTGACGAAGGCGCTGATGTCTGGAAGCAGGGTGCCAGCAAGGACCACGTCCGCATTGGAGCTGATGATCCCGGCAGCAATGGGACCGTAGTCAGTCGTCTCAGACGGGTAGACCTTGTTGTAGACCGTCTTGATGCCGGCGGCTTCGAGGATCGTCCGAGCCTTGTCGAGCTGAGGCGCGGTGAACGGGTCGTCCTGGGTCGCGTAGGCCGCGGTCTGCGGGCGAGTCCCGGCCGGCATCGCCGCCAGCCAGTTCGCGAAGCTCACCAGGTTGTTGACTACAGGCAGGCTGACGTCGAAGACGTTGGTGAGTCCGCTGGTGAACACTGAGGGCCCGCCGCCCGCGCCTTCGACAAAGGCGTAGCCGTATCGGGCGACGACCTGCGAGGCCGCCTTCGTCAACAGCGTGGAGAAGGGTCCGAACACGAGGTCGACGTGGTCGACGCTGATCAGCTTCTGGTAGTTCGTGGCGACCTGCACCGGGCTGCTGGCGTCGTTGACGATGTTGAGCTTGACCTGGCGGCCGAGCAGTCCGCCATGGGCGTTGGTTTCGTTCGCCCACAGCTCATAGCCCTGCTGGAAGGCCTTGCCATCCGCGGAGAAGTCGCCCGTCAGCGACAGCGATACTCCAATCGTGATCGGCGGCCCGCCGGACGAACCGGACGAAGCAGAGCTCCCCGCTGACCCCTTGCTGGAACTCGCGCATGCGGTCAGGGCGAGGGCGGCTAGACTGACGACCGCGACAGCCTGCACACTCCGTGCTGCAATCGGCTTCCTCAAGTTTGGCTCATCTCCTTGTAGACTCAACATGCTGGAGTGCGATGCTCCCCCGGCCTTGACTGGGTGGAGTTCGGCCGCAACGAGGCGAGCGTTGTGGCTGTCCCCAGGTGGGGTCCACCCTTTGGCGCTCAGTCACGAACTGGTTGGCAATCGTTTGCATTGCGGGCAGTGTCGTCGAGCCTGCTATCGGTGTCAATACCGCGGCCAGCGTGTTGCGGGATTGTGGCCGGGACCCGATCGACGACCCGCGTTTGGTGGCGAAGCCGGCACGTCTGGGCAGCCCGTCGCGTCCGAGGGCCGGTCTTCGCGCCGTGTCTGCCGTGGCCGAGATGGCGCCCGCTCGGCTATGGTCTCTGCAATCGTTTGTAAAGGCCGGTGGGCCGCGATCGATAGGTAGGGTTTCGATGCAGGCCGATTCGACGATCTCGGTGAACGGCGCCGCGCGGATCGTGCGGTGCGACCCCCTCACATCTCTGCTGCAGGTCTTGCGCGGGCAACTCGGTCTTCTTGGGAGCCGGTTCGGCTGTGGACTCGGCGGTTGCGGAGCCTGCATGGTTCTCCTCGACGGTCGCCCGGCGACCGCCTGCGACATCCCGATGCGGTCCGTGGGCGGAGCTCAGGTCACGACGATTGAAGGGCTGGCGGCCACCTCACGATCGTGCGGGGCGCTAGTCACCGCCTTCGCATCCGAGCAGGCAGGTCAATGCGGGTACTGCCTGTCCGGGATCCTGGTCACCGCCACGGCGCTCCTGGAGAACTTGCCGGCAGGTGGAGTCAGTGAGGAGGCCGTCCGTGTCAGCCTGGATCGCCATCTGTGCAGGTGCGGGGCACACCAGCGGATCGTCCGTGCGGTGATCCGTGCCGCTTCGACGGGCACTGCAGCCGACGAACCTGCAGCTCAACCGCCCTCGTGATGGGATCAGGAGACCCGCTTCCCGCGGCGCTGACCGCGTGTCCTCGGCTCTCGCGATGGGTGCGTGTGCTGCCGGAGGGCGTCGTCGAGGTTTCCTCCGGAAAGGCGGAGCTGGGTCAAGGCATCCTGACGGCACTGGCCCAGGTGGTTGCTGAGGAACTCGACGTGGACGTCGCCAGAGTGCGCGTCGAGTCACCGACTACCAACGAGGGCCCCGACGGTGGGTTCACGGCAGGCAGTCTCTCGGTGCAGCAGTTCGCCCCAGCGCTGCGCCAGGTGAGCGCCGAGGTCCGGGCCTACCTGCTCGACGCTGCCGAAAAGCGGCTTGGAACTGATCACCTGGTAGTACGGGACGGAGTGGTTCAGGCACCGAGCGGTCGCTCGGTCTCCTACTGGGCGCTGGCCTCCGCTGTCTCGCTCGACCGGGACGCAAACGGGCTCGCCTCCCCGAAGCGGCCTGCTTCGTACACCGTGGTCGGCACTTCAGCGCCGAGGGCGGACCTTCGGGACAAGCTCACGGGGCGGCCAAGGTACGTCCACGACCTGCGGCCGCCCGGTCTGCTCTTCGCCCGCGTCCTGCGTCCGCCATCGCTCGGGGCCGTGATGCAGGGAGCGGACACGGTGGCTGCCGCGGCGCACGGTGGCGTGGTCTCGGTGGTGGTCGACGGTTCCTTCGTGGGCGTGGTCGCTGACTCCGAGGCGGCCGCGCTGGAGGGTGTTGCGCTCTTGCGTGGGTCGACCTCGTGGTCGGAGTCGGACACGCTGCCGGACCAGGACAAGTTGTCTGACTTCCTCCGCTCGTCGCCGGCGGAGAGCACGACTCTCCTCGACGACGTTCCTCCTGCCTTGGACGAGCTTGCGAGTCCTGCGCTGACCATCGCTGCCACCTACACGCGGCCGTTCATCGCCCACGCTTCGATCGGACCAGCGGCGGCTGTGGCTCAGTGGGACACGGAGGGCCGCTCGCTCGAGGTGTGGACCCATTCCCAGGGCGTCCACCCGTTGCGCCGCGAGATCTCGCGTGCCCTCGGAGTCCCAACTGGCGCGGTCACCGTGAACCACTGCGAGGGCTCGGGATGTTACGGGCACAACGGCGCAGACGACGCGGCCTACGACGCGGTTCTGCTCGCGCGTTCCGTCCCGGGCCGGCCGGTCCAGGTGGTGTGGTCGCGCTCCGATGAGTTGTCATGGGCGCCCTTCGGACCGGCGATGTGCGTCGACCTCACGGCAGAGTTGGGCCAGGACGGCCGCGTGCGCCGTTGGACGTACGACGCGTGGAGCAACGGGCACACCTCACGTCCTGGAACGCTCGCAGCACCGTCCCTCCTGGCCTACGCGCATCAGCACGGACAGCCGATCCCCGCAGCGGAAGACCCTCCGCTTGAGCGCGGCTTGGGCATCGGGCGCAACGCCCGCCCCATCTACGACGTCGCATCCCTGCGCATCGTGACGCACCGGCTCCTCGTGATGCCGATGCGCACCTCGGCCCTGCGTTCATTGGGCGCGCACCTCAACGTGTTCGCCACCGAGTCGTTCGTCGACGAACTTGCCGAGCGAGCGGGTCGCGATCCGCTGGAGTTCCGGCTGAATCACCTCTCCGACGATCGAGGTCGGGCGGTCCTCGAGGCCGCTGCCGCCGCAGCCGGATGGGGTACGTCATTGCCGACAACAGGCGCGGCGACCGGCCGGGGCCTAGGGCTGGCGCGCTACAAGGGCTCCGGGGCTTGGTGCGCCGCCGTAGCCGAGGTCGCCGCCGAACACGAGATCCGGGTACGACGGTTGACGCTTGCGGTGGATGTCGGACTGGTGGTGAACCCCGAGGGTGTCATGAACCAGATTGAGGGCGGAGCCCTGCAGGCTTTGAGCTGGACCCTCAAGGAACGGGTCCGATTCGACCGACGTCGCGTCCTGACCGACACCTGGGACGACTACCCGATACTGAGCTTCAGCGAGGCGCCCAGGGTCGAGGTGGTGCTCGTCTCGCGGCCGGACCAGCCGTCGTTGGGCGCTGGAGAAGCCTCCCTCGGTCCGACCTCGGCTGCCATCGGCAATGCCGTCTACCAGGCCTTGGGGGTCCGCGTACGCGATCTGCCCCTGACCAGAGAGGTCATCACTGCCGCCATCGAGGGTTGACAGGCGAGGGGTCTGTCGAGTCGCTGTCGCTTGGCAACCGATTGCGGCTGGTCACTGCGGGTCGTACGCCGCACCCCCTAGAGTGATCGCCATGCAGCGGGTGAAGCTGACCGACGTCGCACGGGCCGCAGGGGTGCACCCGGGCACGGCCAGCCGCGCGCTGAACCCGCTGACAGCTGGCCAGGTCAGCGCGGAGACCACCCGCCGGGTCGCCCAGGCCGCAAAGCGCTTGGGCTACGTGCCGAACACCTTCGCTCGTGGGCTGCGCACGGCCCGGTCGTTCGTCATTGGCATGGTCGTCCCGGACGTCACCAATCCGCTGTTCCCACCAATGGTCCGTGGCGCCGAGCAGGTGCTGAGCGCCGCGGGCTACACCCTGGTGTTCACCGACACCGACAACGACGCGGCGACCGAGCGTCGGCAGATCGAGCAGTTGCTGGCCAGGGGGACCGACGGGTTCCTGGTCGCCACGGCGCGCTGGGAGGACCCGATGGTGGACGAGCTGGCTGACACCGATGTGCCCGCAGTGCTCGTCAACCGGAACACCGCGAGCCATCGGCTGCCGTACGTCGGCGGCGACGAGCGGACCGGGGTTGCCCTGGCAGTGGACCACCTGGTGGGCCTGGGCCATCGCAAGATGGTTCACCTGGCCGGGCCGCAGGATACGTCCACCGGCCGGGAGCGGGCCTCGGCGTTCCGGCATGCGCTGCGCGTCCACGGGCTGCCGGCTGGCCGCGGTCACGTCCGTAGCTGCGCCGCGTTCAGCGAGCAGGCGGGGCTGGAGGCAACGGCCCGGCTGCTCGCAGCGCGCCAGGAGTTCACCGCGATCCTGGCCGGGAACGACCTGATCGCACTGGGCGCGTTGTCGGTGCTCGCTGCCGCGGGACTGCGCTGTCCGGAGCAGGTGTCGGTCGTGGGCTTCAATGACCTGCCGCTGGTGGACAAGCTCACCCCGCCGCTCACGACGGTGGCCTTGCCGCTGCGCGAGATGGGTGCGCTGGCCGCTCGGATGTTGCTGGCGAAGATCGAGGGGAATGGTCACGACGGCCCAGTGGCCCAGTCGCTGCTCGGCGTGGAGCTCGCCGTGAGGGGGAGCACCGGACCGGTGCCAGCGCGCTAGGACGCTGCGTCAGTGCACCGCAACGGGCTGGCCGGCCCGCAGGTCGTCGGCAATCCGACCGGCACAGGTGAGCAGGGGCGGCAGCAGCTCCTCCCGGATGTCCTCCGGTGTCCCACGGCTGGCGTGCGCGGAGACGTTGACCGCAGCCACGACGTCGCCAGAGGAGCCGCGGATGGGCGCGGCCAGCGAGCGCAGCCCCTCCTCCAGCTCCTGGTCGACCAACGCCCAGCCTTGCTCGCGGATCAGCCGCAGCTCGGCGAGCAGCTCCTCGCGGTCGGTGATCGTCCGCTCGGTGAGCGGGACCAGTCGGGCCGAGGCCAGGTAGCCGCGCAGCCAGTCGTCGGTGTGGGCGGCGAGCAGCACCCGGCCCATCGAGGTCGCGTGCGCCGGGAACCGGGTGCCGACGCTGATGCCGACGGTCATGATGCGCTTGGTGGGGACTCGGGCCACGTACACCACCTCGTCGCCGTCCAGCACCGAGACGGACGACGACTCGTGGACCTGCTCGACCAGCTCCTCCAGGTGCGGCATGGCCACCTCGGGCAGGGTGAGGCTGGACAGGTAGGCGTAGCCCAGCTCGAGGATGCGCGGGCGCAGCGCGAACAGCCGGCCGTCGGTGCGCATGTAGCCCAGCGAGACCAGGGTGTGCAGGAAGCGGCGCGCCGTGGCCCGGGTCAGCCCGCTGACCCGGGCCACCTCGCTGAGCGTCATCTCCGGGTGCTCGGCGTCGAACGCGCGGATGACCGCGAGGCCGCGCTCCAACGACTGCACGAAGTCGCCGTTGTGCGACTCTTCGCCGGTCCGCCCCCGGATGTCTTCGACCATGTCGTCTCCCGTGTTCGCCGTGCGCAACTTAGTCCTGAGTGTCGAGCTCGGCGAGGGTCCGGCGAGCGATCGCGAACGCCGTGTTCGCTGCCGGCACCCCTGCGTACACCGCTGTGTGCAGCAGGACTTCCTTGATCTCGTCCCGGGTCAGCCCGTTGGTGAGCGCCGCCCGCACGTGCATGGGCAGCTCCTCGGTGCAGTGCAGGGCGGTCAGCAGGGCCAGTGTGATGCAGGAGCGGGTCCGCCGGTCCAGCCCCTCCCGCCCCCAGACGTCGCCCCACGCGTACCGCGTGATCATCTCCTGGAAGTCCGAAGTGAACGCATCGGCGTTCGCCTGCGCGCGGTCCACGTGCGCGTCACCGAGGACGGCGCGGCGGACTGCCTCGCCGGCGGCGAGCTGGGGGTCGCTGGTCATGCGGAGCCTCCGAGGTGTTCGACGAGCAGGGGGGTGCACAGGTCGGCCCGCTCGAACGTGGCGACGTGCGAGCCGCCAGCCACGACGACGACGCTGGCCGTCCCGCCGCCGGACCGGATCAGGGCCGCGATCTCCTGGGCGTGCTCCGGCGGGGTGGCGGGGTCCTCCGCCCCGGCGATGACCAGCGTCGCCGCGTTCACCTGGGCCAGGTCGGGGCGCAGGTCCATGACGGCGATGGCCTCGCAGCACCCTGCATAGCCCTCCGCGCCGACCTGGTCCCGCAGGGTGGACCGGTAGTGCTCGACGACATCCGGGCGCTCCCGGCCGAGCCGGGCGGTGAACCAGCGGGCGACGACGGCGTCGGCGACGGCCGCCGTGCCACCGGCGCGGACTGCTGCGGCCCGGTCGAGCCAGGCCTGCGCCGGCGGCAGGTAGGCGGAGGTGCAGCACAGGGCCAGCCGCTCGACCCGCTCCGGCACCTGCGCCGCGAGCCACATGCCGATCATGCCTCCGAGCGAGACTCCGGCGTACGAGAAGGTGTCGACCTGCAGTCCGTCCAGCAGCGCGAGCACGTCCGCGCCGAGGTCGGCGATGCGGTACGGACCGGCCGGGCCCTCCGAGGCCGCGTGTCCCCGGTGCTCGAACCGGATGACGCGCCGCCGCTCGGCCAGCGCGGGCAGCTGCGGGTCCCACAGTTCGCGGGTGGTGCCCATCGAGGCCCCGAGCACGACGGCCGGGGCGTCCTCGGGGCCGGTGACGTCGTGGTCCAGGCGGGCGGTCACGGCCGGCCCTCCGGCCGGGTCCTTGCCGCATGCGCCGCCAGCGCGCGGTCCACGAAGGTCTCCGCGGCTCCGAAGCCGCCGACCGTTCCGGTCGCCACCAAGGCGTCGACGTGGGCGTGCATCCGGTCCGCGTCCACTCGCAGCCCGTCAAGTGCGGTCCGGGTGTGCCGCGCGGTGCCGGCCAGCAGCCGCACGATCTCGGTGAGAGTGCCCCACTCGGCCTGCCACCGGCCTGCGGACCGCTGCAGCTCCTGCGGCATCCCGGCCAGGACGGTGGCGACGAGACCAGGCATCCGGTGCGCGCAGGCGACGGCGAGCACCGCGGCGGCCGGGTTGCGCTTCTTCGGGATGGCGGACGACCCCCCCGGGGTGGCCACCTCGACCTCGGCCAGCTCGGTGGCGGACAGCAGCACGACGTCCTGGGCCACCGCGGCCAGCTCGCCGGCCAGGATTCCGCACGCGGCCGCGAGCTCGGCGACCCGACCGCGGGCCGTGTGCCACGGGGTCACCGGCTCGGCCAGGCCGAGCTCCGCGGCCACCGCGGCGATGAGCTGCTCCGCCCGGTCCGCTGCCCCGGCCAGGGTGCCCACCGGGCCGCCGAGCTGCACGGCCAGCCGGTCGCGGAGCACGGCCTCGAGGCCGGCGAGCGCGTCGTCGACGCCGGTCAGCCGGTTGCCGCAGGCCGCCCCGAAGGTGGTGACGAGGGCGCTCTGCAGCAGGGTACGACCGACCTGGGGGGTGCTCCGGTGCTCCAGGGCGAGCGCGGCGAGGGTGTCGGACACCGCCCGGCAGTCGTCCAGGACCGGCCCCAGGGCCGAGCGGGCCACCAGCGCGCCAGCGCTGTCGAGGATGTCCTGGCTGGTCGCCGCGAGGTGGACGTACGGGCTCGCCTCCGGTCCCACCAGGGAGCGCAGCCGAGCAACCAGCGCGATGACCGGCGTCGCCTCGGTGGCAGCCCCGGCCCCCAGCGCGTCCAGGTTGAAGGACTCCGGCCGACATGCTGCGGTGACCGCCGCGGCGGCGGACTGCGGGGCCAGCCCCACCCGGGCCGCCGCGACCGTGAGGGCCCGCTCCACCTCGAGCATGGCGCGCAGCCACGCCTCGGAGCCGGTCAGCTCCTGCGTGTGCGGCGTGGAGTACACGCCCTCGAAGAGCCCGGTCACCGGCCCCTCTCCGCTCGCTTGGCGTACGTGGTCACAGGTCGAAGAAGACCGTCTCGCCCTCGCCCTGCAGCCGGATGTCGAAGCGGTACCCACCGTCCACCCGGGTGGCGATGAGCGTAGGCCGTCGGTGGACGTCCACGGTCTGAAGGACCGGGTCGGCGGCGTGCGCCTCGACGTCCTCGGGGAAGTAGATCCGGGTGACCACGCGGTCGAGCAGGCCGCGGGCGAACACCGACACATCCAGGTGCGGCGCCTCGGTGCCACCGTCCGGGCTGGGCAGCGGGCCGGGCTTGACCGTGCGGACCTGCCAGTGCCCGCCGTTGACGGTCTGCGAACGGCCGAACCCGCGGAACCCGGTCACGCGGTGGTGATGGGCACCGCGCGGGTCGTCCGGGTGGTCGAAGCGCCCTTCGGGGTCGGCTTGCCAGGTCTCGACCAGCCCGTCGGGGATCGGCACGACCTCGCCGTCGGTGAGCAGGCCGCCGAGCCGGATCTCGCCGTCGGTGCCGGCCGGGACGACCTCCTCGCCGTCGTCCCAGGTGAGGCCGATCGCCAGGTACGGGCCCACGGTCTGCGACGGAGTCAGCGGGATGCGGCCGTCGGCCAGGTCGAACCCGAAGCTGGTGGTCCCGGTGGGCTCACTCATCGTCGTCGTCCTGCTCCTCGAACGGCGTGGCCTCGCGGCCGCGCAGCACGATGTCGAAGTGGTAGGCCAGCGCCCAGTCCGGCTCGGTCCGGTCCAGGTCGAACCGGGCGACCAGCCGCTGCCGGGCCTTCGAGTCGGGGATCGAGTTCATGATCGGGTCGTACTTCTGCAGCGGGTCCCCCGGGAAGTACATCTGGGTGATCAGCCGCTGGGTGAACGCCCGGCCGAACAGGCTGAAGTGGATGTGCGCGGGCCGCCAGGCGTTGTAGTGGTTCTTCCACGGGTAGGCGCCCGGCTGGATGGTGGTGAAGGAGTAGCGGCCCGTGTTGTCGGTGACCACCCGGCCGAGCCCGTCGAAGTTGGGGTCGAGCGGGGCCGGCCACTGGTCCAACTGGTGGCGGTAGCGCCCGGCCGCGTTGGCCTGCCACACCTCGACGAGCGTGTCGGGCACGGCGCGTCCGTCGCTGTCGAGGACCCGGCCTTGGACGATGATCCGCTGGCCGAGCGGCTCGCCGGCGTGCCGGCGGGTGAGGTCGGCGTCCGCGGCGGTGACCCGGCTGCTGCCGAGCGCTGGCCCGGTGACCTCGGTCAGCCGGTGCGGCAGCAGCACCAGCGGCTCGACCGGGTGCCGCAGCGCGGTGCTCCTGTAACCGGGGTCGTCCAGCGGCGGGTGCAGTCCCTCCGGGCGCTCGTACCGCGGCAGCACGAGCCGACTGCCTGCCGGGCGCGGTTCAGCGGTGTCCGTCACGTCGACCTCCTAGCGGTGCTGCCTGCGGGTGTGCGTGAGCGTGCGGCCCGGCGGCTGCCGGTCAGGCGTGCAGGACGACGGCCAGCCCCTGGCCGACGCCGATACAGATGGCGGCCAGCCCGTAACCGCCACCGCGAGCGTGCAACTGGTGGGCCAGGCTGCCCAGGATTCTCGCCCCTGAGGCGCCCAGCGGGTGGCCGATCGCGATCGCGCCGCCCTGCGGGTTCACCAGCTGGGGGTCGAGGTCCGGCCACTCGGCCAGGCAGGCCAGCGACTGCGCGGCGAACGCCTCGTTCAGCTCCACCACGGCGAGGTCGTCCCAGCCGATGCCGGCGCGGTGCAGCGCGGTGCGGGCCGCCTCGACCGGGCCGATGCCGAACAGGTGCGGCTCGACCGCGGAGACGGCGCGGGAGACGATGCGCGCGAGCGGGGTGCGCCCAGCCGTGCCGGCGCCCGCCTCGTCGCCGAGGAGCAGCGCCGCCGCCCCGTCGTTGAGGGGGGAGGAGTTGCCCGCGGTGACCGAGCCGTCCGGCCGGAACACCGGCTTCAGCCCGGCGAGCTGCTCGAGCGTGGTGTCCGACCGGATCGTCTCGTCCCGGGCCAGGTCCGCCCCAGGGACGGCGACGACCTCCCGGGCGAACCGGCCGTCCGCCCAGGCGGCCGCGGCGGCCGCGTGGCTGCGCAGCGCAAACGCGTCCTGCTCCTCGCGGCTGATCCGGTACCGCTCGGCCAGGATCTCGGCGCCCTCGCCCAGGGCCGCCGTCCACTGCTCGGGCATGGCCGGGTTGACCATTCGCCAGCCGAGCGTCGTGGAGTACAGGGTCTCGTGGCCGCGCGGGTAGCCGCGCGCCGGCTTGGGCAGCACCCACGGGGCCCGGCTCATGGACTCGACGCCGCCGGCCACGGCGAGCGAGGCGTCGCCCACGGCGATCGCGCGGGAGGCGCCGATGGCGGCCTCCAGCCCGCTGCCGCACAGCCGGTTCAGCGTGACCCCTGGAACCGACGGCGGCAGGCCGGCCAGCAGCACCGCCATCCGGGCGACGTCACGGTTGTCCTCGCCGGCTCCGTTCGCGTCGCCCAGCCAGACGTCGTCGATCGCCGCCGGGTCCAGCGCCGGGGAGCGCTCCACCAGGGCGCGCACCGCGGTGGCGGCCAGGTCGTCCGGCCGCACACCCGCGACGGCGCCGCCGTACTTGCCGACTGGCGTCCGGACCGCGTCGAGGATGAAGACGTCGTTGGTCACGGCCGCACGCTCGTCCGGGTCACGGGCTGCCGCTTCGTCTGCACTAGGTGGCGCAGCACGGCCACCTCGTGCTCCGTGGGGGCCTCGGTGACCCGCAGGTCGGCGGCGTCGCCCAGCTCCCACCCGGTGGCCGCAATGACCTGCTCCACGGTTACGCCGGGGTGCACGTGGGTGAGGGTCAGCTCGCAGCTGTCCGGGTCCGGCGCCATGATCCCCAGGTCGGTGATGACCTGTCGCGGGCCGCGGCCGCGCAGGCCGAGCCGCTCGCGGTCACCGGGGCCGCGGCCGTAGCCGACCGAGGTCACGAAGCCCACCCGGTCGACGAAGGTGCGCCGGCTCTGCCGGACGACCACGATGACCTCCCCGCAGGACGCGGCGATCTCGGGGGCGCCGCCGGCGCCGGGCAGCCGCACGCTCGGCCGGTCGTAGTCGCCGATCACGGTGGTGTTGATGTTGGCGAACCGGTCGATCTGGGCCGCGCCGAGGAAGCCCACGTCGATCCGGCCGGGCTGCAGCCAGTAGTTGAAGACCTCGGGCACCGAGACGACGGCGTCGGCGGTGTCGGCCAGGATGCCGTCGCCGATCGAGTACGGCAGCGTCCCCGGCTTGGCGCCGATGGTGCCCGACTCATAGACCAGGACGACGTCCGGGGCGTGGGTCCGCCGGGCCAGGTTCGCCGCGGTGCTCGGCAGCCCGATGCCGACGAAGCACACCGTCCCGTCGTGCAGCGCTCGGGAGGCCGCGATGGTCATCATCTCGTCGGTGGTCCAGGCCGCGGTGTGCGCGGCCGCCGTCTGGGTCATCCCGGAGCCCCTTCGCGCAGTACCTCGGAGCGGACCCAGGCCTGGAAGGTCTCCCGGTCCCGGCTGACTGAGTCCCACCACTGGTAGTAGGCGTTGTCTCGGGTGGAGTAGCCCTGGGCGTACGACGGGTGGGCGCCCCCGGGGACGTGCGACACGAGGGTGACCGCCCAGCCCGGGATGACCACGGCGCCCGGGACGGGCTCGAGGCGGTCCACCACCTCTTCGACCGTGACCAGCGAGCGGCGGGCCGCGAGCAGGGCTTCCTTCTGGATGCCGGTGATGCCCCACATCTGGACGTTGCCGTGCCGGTCAGCGCGCTGGGCGTGGACCACAGTGACGTCCGGGTTGAGCGCCGGCACGGCGGTGAGTACCTCGCCGGTGAACGGGCAGGCGATGGGGGCGATGGTGGCCGTCGCGGTCACCAGGTCGGTGCCCACGTAGCCGCGCAGCACCGCGAACGGCAAGCCGGAGGCACCCGCGACGTAGCGGTTGGCCATCCCGGCGTGGCTGTGCTCCTCGAGCTCCAGCGGGTGCGGCCAGTCGTGCTCGACGGCGTCCCGGAACCGGTGCAGCGAGCCGACGCCCGGGTTGCCGCCCCAGGAGAAGATCAGCTTCCGGGCGCAGCCGGCCCCGATCAGCTGGTCGTAGACGATGTCCGGGGTCATCCGCACCAGGGTGAGGTCGCGCCGGCCCTGCCGGATGATCTCGTGCCCGACCGCGACCGGGATCAGGTGGGTGAAGCCCTCGAGGGCGACGGTGTCGCCGTCATGGATCAGGCGCGCGACGGCCTCCTCGAGCGGTACCAGCTCGGCCATCGGCTCCCCTCGTCCATACGCTCGCGCCAGAGTGTTCGGAAGACGCACACGCGTTCAGTCGACGAACATTAGAGCGGGCCGCCGCGGTCGGTCAACCCCTCGCCGCCGAAAGGTCGCTCCAGCGGGCCAGACGGTGCCTGCGCCGCTCCATCGAGGAGCCGCCCGGAATGCATGGGCGCAGAAGTCATTGACGCAAGCGAAGGGCCGGTCTATGTTCGCCACAAGCACGAGCGTCCGTATAGCGCACGGACCGCCCTGAGCGTGTGAACACGACGTGAACGTGAGGAGATCGCTGTGGGGCTGCTGGACCAGTCGACGTGGGAAGGCAAGATCTTTCTGGGGGGCGCCTGGACCGAGGGGTCGGGGCCGACCTACCCAGTCGTGGAACCGGCCACCGGGGCCACGATCGCGCAGATGGGCCAGGCGACCCCCGCGGACGTGGCCAGGGCCGCGGAGATCGCGGCTGAGGCGCAGAAGGAGTGGGCCGCCCTGCCGTACTTCCAGCGGGCCGCTGTGCTGCGCAAGGCCGGCGACCTGTGGTCGGAGTACGCCGAGGAGATCTCCGGCTGGAACATCCGTGAGGTCGGCGCGATCCCGGCTATCGCCGGGTTCGCCCTGCACGTCGCCGCACAGGAGTGCTACGAGGCCGCGTCGCTGCCCAGCCGCGCCTACGGCGAGCTGGTCCCCAGCGAGGAGCCGCGGCTGTCCATCGCCCGGCGGGTGCCGGTCGGCGTGGTGGCGGTGATCTCCCCGTTCAACGTCCCGATCATCCTGGGCATCCGTTCGGTGGCCCCGGCGCTCGCGCTGGGCAACTCCGTGCTCCTCAAGCCGGACCCCCGTACCGCGGTCACGGGCGGCGTCGTCCTGGCCCGCATCTTCGAGGAGGCCGGGGTCCCCGCGGGCGTGCTGCAGATGCTGCCGGGCGGCATCGACGTCGGCGAGGCGCTGGTCACCGACCCGAACGTGCGGGTCATCTCCTTCACCGGTTCCACCGCCGCGGGTCGGCGGGTCGGCGAGCTGGCCGGTCGCCACCTCAAGCGGGCCCACCTCGAGCTCGGTGGCAACTCGGCCATGATCGTGCTGGACGATGCGGACGTCGACCAGGCGGTCACCCTGGCCGCCTTCGGCTCGTTCTTCCACCAGGGCCAGATCTGCATGACCACAGGTCGGCACATCGTGCACGAGAGCATCTACGAGGAGTTCGTCGAGAAGCTCGCGGTCAAGGCGGCGCACCTGCCGGTCGGTGACCCCGCGGCCGGTGAGGTCGCCCTGGGACCGATCATCGACGAGGGCCAGCGGAACAAGATCCACAGTCTGGTGACCGCGAGCACGGAGGCGGGCGCACGGGTGGCCGCTGGTGGCGAGTTCGAAGGCCTGTTCTACCGGCCGACGGTGCTCGCCGACGTCCCGGCCGACTCCCCGGCCTTCGCCGAGGAGATCTTCGGTCCGGTCGCCCCCGTGACCCGGTTCGCCACGTTGGACGAGGCCGTCGCGCTGGCCACCGCCACCGAGTACGGCCTGTCCCTTGGCATCGTCACGCGCGACGTCATGAAGGGGCTCGCGCTCGCCGACCGGATCCCCACCGGCATCGTCCACATCAACGACCAGACGGTTAGCGACGAGGCGAACATCCCGTTCGGCGGGGTCGCAGCGTCCGGCACGGGGTCCCGGTTCGGCGGCCCGGCCGCGAACGTCGAGGCGTTCACCGAGACCCGCTGGGTCACCCTGCGCGGCGAGCCCCCGCAGTACCCGTTCTGAGCCATCTGCCGCGGAGGGACCCGGCTGGCGCCAGGTCCTCCGCAGCGCCGCAGTCCCGTGCGTCGACCCTGCCCTGCCCGCCCAGCCCCGCCGGCTGAGCACTGCAGTGTCACGACCGACATCGAACCGACCCCGGGGGTCGCCCGGCGGACCGTGCTCAAGGCCGCCGGGGTGGGGGTCGCCGCGACCGCTGGCGGCACCCTGCTCAGCGCCTGCGGCGAGCTCAAGGGCTCCGCCTCGATCGGGTCCTCCGGATCGGCGTCCGACGTGCTGAAGATCGGCTACGTCAGGCCGCAGACCGGCCCGCTGGCCAGCTTCGCGGCGGCCGACAACGTCATCGTCAAGACGGTGCAGGACTCGCTTGCCAAGGGCTTCACCGCCGGTGGCAAGAAGCGGACGATCGAGATCGTCGTGAAGGACTCCCAGTCCAGCGCGACCCGGGCCACCGACGTCACCAAGGAGCTGATCAACAACGACCAGGTCGACCTC
>DATCDE010000185.1 GCA_036510875.1 Actinomycetes bacterium | reverse complement strand
GCGCACCGTGATGGACGGCCCCGCCGCCTGGGACGCCGACCCCACCATCCGGCTGGCCATCGAGATCCGCGCCGGTGTCATCCACAACCCGAAGATCCTCTCCTTCCAGGGCCGGGCCGCCGCCCATCCGCACCCTTGGCTCTGAACCCGACACCCGCCCCGGCAACCGCCCATGGACCCAGAACCTGTCAGGTGGCTGAGTGGACCCGCGAGCCGCGCGCCGCCGTTCTCGCCGGAGTCGGCGGTCACGGTGGTGGAGAAGCGGGCCTGCGGCTGGTCCACCGGTCGTAGACTCCGAACGGGTCAGGGGCGGATCCGAGTGGAGGCGCATGTCGTGACGACAGATCCGACCGCATCGGATCCGACCTCGTTGCCACCACAGCAGCCGCCGGATGCCTCGCCTGTCTCCGCGGCTGGAGTCAATCCGCCGGCCCGCGCTCCACGGTTCACGAGAGCCAGCGCCGTCTGGGTGGCCACCGCTGCGGCGCTGCTGCTGCTGGTCATGCTCATCGTGTTCATTCTGCAGAACCCCACACGCGTCGAAGTCCAGTACCTCGGATTCTCCGGCTCCCTGTCACTGGGGATGGCGCTGTTCATCGCCGCGGTCGGTGGAGGTGTGGTGGTAGCTATCGCCGGGATCGCCCGCGTCACCCAGCTGCGCCTGCACGCGCGGCGGACCAGACGCCACCGGCCGGCACCTGAACGCAGGCACGACTGACTCAGAACGCACGACTCCGATCTGCCGACGGCACGGATCCAGGGCGACCTAGTGCACGGGCCGGAGTGAGCGCTCAGGGTGCAGGAGTCGCCGGACGCGGTCGGGTCCGCGGGGAACCAGCTTGACCGGGCGTGGGTGATATCCGCGCAGAGCGTGCGGGTTGCGGACGGTCCACATAATGACAGAACGCCCCCCCCAGCGGGGACGCGCCTTCCGCCAGCGTGTTGCACGTCCGCGGGCCCGGATGCAGGTCTCGCTCGCGAGACGTTGCGTCAGTCCGAGAATGCCTCGGGGGCGAACGCGCGTGCCTGCTCCCCGCTGACCGGCTCCACCGAGTCGTCTTGGCCGACCTGCCAGTGGCTGATCGCCTTGGTGGGCTGCCACTCGCCGTTGACGAAAGCCTCATCGACGTACTCGGTGCGGCGCAGCAGCGCCGGCGGCGTGTAAGCGCTGGACGTGAAGTAGCTGGTCGTCATTCGGTGTCCCCCTGACCCTTCCAAGAGACCCTAGTCGGACCCCGAGGAACGGGACGTGGCAGGACCCGGCGACAAGGCGGTCCGACGACCGTCGGCGGTGATGCGCGTACAGTGGAATCGTCCTCCGTTTCGGGTGAACAGCTCGCTGCCCGACCCGCCATCGGGTTCCGGAGGGGAAGGCTCCGGACACAGCAGCTCGTGCGAGACAGTGAGAACCGTCGAAGGTTCCTGCCGTCGCTGAACCGTGGCGCTTCGCCGGGTGCGGAAGACCGTGCCTGGCTTTCGGCAAGGCAACCCCCGGAAGGGGGTAACGATGAACGTCTTCAAGGCTGTCATTGAAGTCATCAGGAGTCTCGGGCGCGGCACCTCGCAGCGCGAGATCAAACGCGCTGAGGCGGCCGCGCCGGTCGAGGGCCCTGCTGTCGGCGGGGCGGTGGCCGGACAAGACCACGACCACGACCGACTTGACCGGACTCCCGCACTCGCTCGTACCCGGACGGCTACCAGCAGACGGTCAGCACCACCGCCACGGGGGGTCGGTCGCCAGTGAGGATCCCGCAGCGGGAGCGGGGCCGGATGGCGGACCCCCCAAGCCTTCGCGGCGAAAAGCCGTGCTCCTCGAAACGACCCGCGCGGCGCGGGACCTCTTGACGCAGACGCCGAGATTGCGCTCGCCCGCAACGCTAGGACGGCGAGGTCCTAGCTGCTTCGACCTGAAGAAGTCGGGGCTTGGCGGTGCGCTTCCGGCGGTCTGGTGATCGAGAGGATGGCCCCGAACCCTTGGGTTAGAAGGGATCGAGGCCATCGTGTTTCGTCCCGTGGGCGATTAGCCGTCGTTGTGGGAGTCGGTGTGGCCGGAGGAACTGCTGCGGCTACCGGATGAGTTGGCTCGGGTCGACACGATGCTGGACGACCCGGCGTTCTTCGCTTCGTTCGTGCCGTTCTTCGACCCGCGGGTCGGTCGGCCGT
>DATCDE010000184.1 GCA_036510875.1 Actinomycetes bacterium | reverse complement strand
GGCCCGGCCGGGCCGCACCGGCGGTGGAGCCGCCGTCGGTGGCTGGCCGTCGCCGCTGCCGTCGTGCTGCTGGCCGTCGCCGTGGCTGCCGACCGCTGGGTGCACGCCGGCGAGGTGAGGTCGGCGCGCGCCAACCTGGCCGCCGCCGAGCAGGCCGCCGACCACGCCGACGGGCTGCTCCAGAGCACCTTCCAGTACAGCTCGCCGCTGATCGTCTCCACCCGAGCGTCCGACTCGGTCCGGTCAGCGCTGCGGGCGCTGGTCATGCAGGCCGCCGCCGACGGCGCCGCTGAGCTGCGCGCGGTGCGCACCTCGGTCGCGGGGACCAGCCTGCTGCCCTGGCACACCGACATCCGACGGTCCAGGAAGGCGACCTTGGCCTTCCTCGATGCCAAGATCGCCTTCCTGGCCGCCGGCTCGCGCGACTACAACCAACTGAACGAGGCGCCGCCGGGCGTCGCCTCCGCGCTGGACCAGGCCCGCGTGCTCAGCCCTTGACCGACCCCGCCAGCAGCCCCCGGACGAAGTACCGCTGCAACGAGAAGAACACAATCAGCGGCACGACGATCGCGATGAACGCGCCGGCGGTGAGCAGGTTCAGCCGGCTGCCCAGCGAACCACCCAGCTGCGACAGCCGGGCCGTGATGGGGGCCACCTCTGGTGTTCCGCCCGCGAACGTCAGCGCCACCAGCAGGTCATTCCAGACCCAGAGGAACTGGAAGATCGCGAACGAGGCGATCGCGGGGACAGAGAGGGGGAGCACGATCCTCCGAAACGTCGTGAAGTGGTTCGCTCCGTCGACCTGAGCAGCCTCCATCAGCTCCCGTGGCAGCTGGGACATGAAGTTGTGCAGCAGGAAGATCGCCAGCGGCAGCGAGAACATCACGTGTGAAATCCACACCGGGGCGAAGGTGCCCGCCAGTCCCGAACTCGAATAGATCTTCAGCAGCGGGATCAGCGCCATCTGGAGGGGCACGACCTGCAGCGCGAAGACTGCAAAGAAAAGCGCAGTGGCCCCACGGAAGTTCAGCCAGGCCAGCGCGTAGGCCGCCATGCTCGCGATGGCCAGCGGGATCAGCGTCGCCGGGATCGAGATCGCGAAGGAGTTGATGAAGTAGGGCGCCAGACCGCCAGAGGTCCCCGCGCCTGCGCTGGAGAACATGACCTCGCTGTAGTTCGACAGCGTGAAGTGCGCCTGCGACGGGTGGAAGAAGACGGTCCACCAACCCGAGGTGTCAACGTCCGTGGCCGGACGCAGTGAGGTGATGAACAGTCCGACCGTCGGGATGGTCCAGACCACGGTGATGAAGATGACAATGATGCTCGCCAGCGGACCGGAGAACGACTCGCGCATCGCACGGGAGGTTCCCTCGCGCCGCTCCGGTTCTACCCGGGTCTCCTCGACTGGCTGGGTGGCGGTCATCGGGTTGCTCGCTCTCTGCGCAGCTGGATGACGTTGTAGACGACCAGCGGTATGACGCCGGCGAACAGGACCACGGCGAGCGCGCTGCCGCGGCCGACGTTGAACTGGACAAACGACTGCGAGTACATCTCGTTCGACAGCACCTGGGTGCCGAAGTTGCCTCCGGTCATCGTCCGGACGATATCGAAGATCTTCAGCACCGCGATCATGATCGTGGTCAGGACGACCACCAGGGTGCCGCGGATCATCGGGATGGTCACGGCTCGGAACAGCCGGAACCCCTTGGCACCGTCGATCGACGCCGCCTCGATGACCTCCGTCGGGATGGCCTTGATGGCCGCAGAGAGCACCACCATGGCAAAGCCGGTCTGCACCCAGATCATGATGACCATCAGCAGGAAGTTGTTCCACGGTTGCCACAGCACCCAGTTCGGCGGGTTCTTGACCCCGAGCCACATGACGACCTGGCTGAGCAGACCGGTCTGGGGCTGAGAGGGATCCTTGTAGTCATATACCAGGTTCCAGATGATGCTTGCGCCCACGAACGAGATCGCCATGGGCAGGAAGATCAGCGACTTGGGGATCGACTCGCGCTTCATCCGGTCGATCAGCAGAGCCAAGGTCAGGCCCAGGGCTGTGGACAGCACGGGCGCCACGATGATCCACAACACGGTGTTGACGAGGACCCCGCGCATGTCCGGGTCGGTGAACGCCCAGGTGTAGTTGTCCACGCCGACGAACGCCTTGCTGCTCGCCCCGTACAAGCTGTAGTAGAAGGTGCGGGCCGCCGGGTAGACCAGCCCGACGAGGACGAGCACGATAGCTGGCCCGAGGAACACGAGGATGGCGAGCGGCCGCTGGAAGTGCCCCTTGGCCCGGCCGGCGAGGAAGAACACCAGCAGAAGAACAGCGAAGAAGCCGATCACCACGGTGGTCGTCTGGGTGATCTTGGGAATGGCGTCCTTGATGAAGCCGGCCCAGTTGCCCGATGACTGAGCGAACCCGGTGCCGATCAGAGCAGCTGACACGTCCTCGACCTCTCCCTACCGCCGGCGGCGCGCACGCCGTTTCACGACCGGTGGTCCGACACCGCCGGGGTCCGGGGAGTCTCCCCGGACCCCGGCGGGTCGATCAGATTACTGCGTCGGCCAGGCTGCGTCGATCGACTGCAGAACCGAGTCGGTCGACTTGTTCGCGCCGAACCAGGCGGTCATCTGCTTCCAGAACTCGCCAGCTCCCACCGCGGCGGGCATCAGGTCCGACGCGTCGAACTGGAAGGTCGCCTGCGGGTCGGTGAGCAACGTCCAGGTCAGCTTGAAGATGGGCTGCTGGTAGTTGGCCGGGTCAATCGCCTTGTTCGCGGTGGCCCAGTTACCGAGCTTGACCTTGCCGTTGATCCAGTCCACGGTGCTCAGGTAGGTCTGCACCGCCTGCACCTCAGGACGGTCGGAGAACGCGGTGACGAACTCGCCGCCACCCTCGACCGGCTTGCCGAACTGGGTGCCCATCGCCGGCAGGTAGAACGCGTTGACGGCGCCATCCGGGCCGACCGTCGTGCCCGAGGGCCACTGCGCCGCGTAGAACGACGCCTGCTGGAGCATCCAGCACTTGCCGCTCAGGATCGGAATGCCCGCCTTCTGGAACGTGGTGGTGGCGATCGTCTTGACGTCGCCGTAGCCACCGTTGACGTACTTGGGGTTGCGCATCCAGCTGTCGAGGGTGTCCATCGCCTTCTTGATCTCGGGCGAGTTGAACTTGACGTCATGGGTGATCCACTTAGTGTAGACATCCGGGCCGGACTGGCGCATGACGATCTCTTCGAGCCAGTCAGTGGCCGGCCAGCCGGTCGCCGTGCCGGAGCCGATGCCGCCGCACCACGGCTTGGCGCCTGTGGCTGCGATGGTGTCGCTGAGCTTCATCATGTCGTCCCACGTGGTGGGCACGGTGTAGCCCTTCGCGGCGAAGGCCTTCGGCGAGTACCAGACCAAGGACTTCACGTTCCCGCTCATCGGCGCCGCGTAGAAGGTTCCGTTGACGGTGCCGAAGTTCTTCCAGTCCTTGTTCCAGTTGGCGTCGACGTTCTTGGCCACCGCGTCGGGAGCCTTCACGACCTTGCCCGTCGCCACCATCTTCGCGAGCAGGCTGGGCTGCGGGATGAAGGCCAGGTCCGGCGCGGTGCCGCCCTGGACCTTGATGTTGAGCTGGGACTCGAAGTCGTTCGATCCCTCGTAGGAGATCGTAATGCCGGTGCACTGCTCGAACTTCTTCCAGGAGGCGATGTACGCGTCCGACTCCGGGCTGATGATCGAGGCGTTGATGGTGACTGTGGTGCCGGAGTGGCCCGCGTAAGGCTGGAAGGCAGCGCAGTCGCCAGTAAGGGTCGCGGCCGCGCTCGCGGCGCCACCACCGGAGGAGCCGCCGCCGCAAGCGGCCAGCAGCAGGGATGCGGCGGCCGCGGAGCCGATCAGGCTGGCGGCGCGACGCCTCGTGCTTCGGGTCATGCTGTCTCCCTTGTCACGTGGCCGGGATCAGAAGTGTTACCAGGCCGTAAACAGCCCCATCCTCTCGGGCGCCCCAGACCCCCGCAAGGGATTCCACGAACTGGAACTGGCTTGCAGGATTACAGTTCGGTATCGGTGGCTCAAGATCGGTCGAGCCCCCGTCGAGACCCACAGGAATGCTCCGGCGTCCGACTGCGTTGTACCAAGGACACACTGCTCCGCGATGCTCCGGCATGTACCAGCGCTGGGGCCGTTTGCTTTTCCGGGCCGTTGGCCGCGCGACTCACAACCGCAGCGCCGACCGGACCGCCACAGCGCCGGGGTACCCATGACTGAACTGAAACGAAGGAAACACCGTGAACGCCGTTGCCCCCGCCGAGTTTCGCCCTGCCTTCCGGGGCCTGCTTGACGAGGCCCAGCACGCCTGGGCCCGCCTGGACCAGACTCCCGGCGACCACCCCGACCACGCGAGTGCGCTGTCCGACTGGACGGCGTCCTGTCTGCGCCTGGTGACCGCGATCAACAGCCGGGCCGAGGCCCAGGCGCTGGACGGCCTGGACGGCCGCAGTACCGACGACTGGATCCGCTACCTGCTGTCCTTCGGGCTCCCTCAGGACTGACCGGTCAGCGCTCGTCCTCGCCGGGAGCGTCCTCACCCGACGCGTGCGCGGACGTGACGCGGTGCCAGGCCAGAAGAGCCACCCCGATCCCGGCGGCCAACGCCGTCAGCAGGAAGCCGCCCACACCTCCCGGCACGTGCTGGAAGAACAGACCTTCAAGCCCCGCAGGGTTCAGCCACCCGATAGCGTCCACCCGGACTTCCTACCCGCGAAACGCCCGAGCTGCCCACCCGTAGCGGGCAGCCGGCTCCGCGCGCGGCAGGATTCGGGCTGATCCGCAGCCGAGCCGGAAGGGATGGGCGTGCGCAACCAGGTCCAGCTGATCACCTACGCCGACCGGCTGGCCGGCGACCTGCCGGGGCTGCGCTCCGCCCTCGACGGCCCGCTCGCGGGCCTGTTCGGCGGCGTCCACGTCCTGCCGTTCTTCACGCCGTACGACGGCGCCGACGCTGGTTTCGACCCGGTGGACCACACCGCGGTCGATCCCCGGCTGGGCGGCTGGGTGGACATCCACGCCCTGGGGGAGCGGTTCGACACCGTCGTCGACCTCATCGTCAACCATGTCTCCGCCGACTCGGTGCGGTTCCGCGACGTGCTGGAGCGCGGGGACGAGTCGCCGTACGCGGGCATGTTCCTCACCTACGGCAGCGTGTTCCCCCGCGGCGCCACCGAGTCCGACCTGCTCGCGATCTTCCGCCCCCGGCCCGGGCTGCCGTTCACCCCGATGGCGCTCGGCGACGACCGTCGGCTGGTGTGGACGACGTTCACCAACCAGCAGATCGACATCGACGTGCACGACGACAAGGGCCGCGAGTATCTCGACCAAGTCCTCCGAGCGGTGTCCGGGGCCGGCGTGTCCGTGATCCGCCTCGACGCAGTCGGCTACGCGGTCAAGAGCCCCGGCACGTCCTGCTTCATGACCCCGGAGACGTTCACCTTCATCGACGAGCTGACCGCGCGGGCCCGCGGCCTCGGCGTGGACGTGCTCGTGGAGGTGCACTCGTACTACCGCCGGCAGATCGAGATCGGCCACCGGGTCGACTGGGTCTACGACTTCGCGCTGCCGCCGCTGGTGCTGCACGCCCTGTTCACCGGGGACGGACAGCCGCTGCGCCACTGGCTGGCGATCCGCCCGGCCAACTCGATCACCGTCCTGGACACCCACGACGGGATCGGTGTGGTCGACGTCGGCCCCGACTCGGCACCGGACGGCGGCCCCGGTCTGCTGACCCCGGAGCAGCTCGGCAGCCTGGTCGAGGGCATCCACACCCGAAGCGACGGCGCGAGCCGGCAGGCCACCGGCTGGGCGGCGTCCAACGTGGACGTCTACCAGGTCAACTGCACCTACTACGACGCGCTGGGCCGGGACGACCAGCGCTACCTGCTGGCCCGGCTGCTGCAGTTCTTCACCCCGGGGATCCCGCAGGTCTACTACGTGGGTCTGCTGGCCGGGGGGAACGACCTCGACCTGCTGCAGCGGACGGGGGTGGGCCGTGACATCAACCGGCACCACTACACCCCGGCCGACCTCCAGGCCGCCCTCGAGCGACCGGTGGTCCGGGCGCTGCTGTCGCTCATCCGGTTCCGTACCAGCCACCCCGCTTTCGCGGGGGAGTTCTCGCTCGGCGAGGACGCCGACCCGAGCCGGCTGGCCCTGCGATGGACGGCGGACCACGAGCAGGCGGAGCTGTCCGCGAACCTGGCGACCGCCGAGTTCACGGTGACCTTCACCCACGGGGGCGAGCGCCGCACCGTCACCGACCTGCTGGAGCTGCCCGGGTCGAGAGAGCCCGGCCGGTGAGAAGGTTGACCCTGCGTTGACCTGAGCGGGATCGTGCGGTGACCGCCCCGGCGGCAGGCTGGGGCGGTGTTCGACGACCCCAGACTGCGTGAGCCCGGTTGGGTGCTGCTGCCGCTGCGGGCCTTCCTCGGCATCACCTTCGTGTACGCCGGCATCTACAAGCTGAGCGACCCGCACTACCTGGACGCGGCGTCCCCGCTGTCGGTGCACTCCCAGATGGCCGCCGCGGCGAACATGAGCCCGATCGGCGGGCTGGTGTCCTTCACCGCGGGGCACGCCACCCTCTTCGGCCTGCTCATCGCCTTCGGCGAGCTGGCCGTCGGGCTCGGCGCGCTGCTCGGTATCTGGACCCGGCTGGCCGCCGTGGGCGGGATGGCCCTGTCGCTGAGCTTCTTCCTGACCGCGAGCTGGGGCGTCACGCCGTACTTCCTGGGCCCGGACATCGGCATCTTCTTCGCCTGGTCGGCGATATTGCTCGGCGGGGACGGCGCGGTGTTCTCGCTGCAGGCGGCCCTCCAGCGGGCGGTGCGTCGGGAGATGCGGCTACCCCCGGTTCCGACCAAGCGGGAGTCCCCCGAGACCGCGGCCGAGGTGGACCGGCGCACCCTCATCCGCACCGGTGCCGTCGCCGGCGTCGTGGGCGGGGTCACGGTGCTCGCGGGCGGGGCCACCGCCTGGGTCCGGCAGGGCAGCGCCGACGACCCGGGCACCACCCCGGCGGCCGCCTCCCCGTCCACGGCCGCCTCGAGCAGCGCGTCGGCTGCGGCCGCCGGACCGCCGTCCACACCGGCGCCGAGCGCGGCGCCCGGCGTCGTGATCATGCCGATGTCCTCGGTACCGGTCGGCAGCGCCCAGCCGTTCACGGACCCGCAAACGGGCGGCCCCGCCTACCTGCTGCAGCCGAAGGCCGGGGTGTTTCGCGCCTACAGCGCCGTATGCACCCACCAGGGCTGCACGGTGAGCCCGGACTCCAACGGCTTCGCCTGCCCCTGCCACGGGGCGATGTACGACAGCTCAGGAAACGTCATCAGTGGGCCGGCGCCCCAGCCCCTGCAGAGCATCAGCGTCGTCGTGGTCGACGGCCAGGTCCGCCGGGTCTGACCCCTCGCCGGGGCGAGCCGCCGGCCGGGCCTTGCTCCTGGCCCGTCGTCGCTCCCACCAGGCGATGGCGATGGTCACCACGGCCACGTAGCCGTAGCCGAGCAGCTCGTCGACGACGTAGTGCTCGCCCGCGTAGACGAGGGTGAGGCCCATCGCCGCCGCGTAGACGAGCAGCGCGACCCGCCAGCGACGGCTCACCCGCGGCCAGAAGAAGACCGCGATCATGAACGCGAACCCCGCGTGCAGTGAGGGGATCGCGGCCACCTCGTTCACCCCGGCCTGGCCACGCGCCACGAGTGCGGAGGCACTGTGCAGCCCCAGAGCGTCCCACCCGCGCGACGCGATCCGGGTGACCGGGCCGATGACCCCCTCCCGCGAGGCGTACCAGGGCGGCGCCGCCGGGTACAGGACGTAGGTGATCAGGCCGGCGAACGACAGCACCAGGATGTGCCGGGCCCACGACGCCCACATCGGCCGGGACCGCACGTAGAGCACGCCCGCGATGACCCAGGCCGCGATGAAGTGCGAGAAGTACACGAGCGAGGCCAGGAAGTCCCACCAGTGGACCTGGCTCGGATCGAAGAAGTGCTCCTGCAGCCAGACCGTCGGGACCGTCCCGAAGAACAGCAGCTTCTCCGCGGCCACCGGTTCGGTCACGTGGGTGGGCATGCCCAGGGTGGCCGCGAACCCGCGGGTGTAGTCGTAGATGACGAGGAGCCCGATGAACGGCAGCCAGTCGAGCAGGATCTTCGCCTGGGCGCGCCAGGGCCGGCCGAAGTTCGCCGCGAAGATGCCCGCGATGATCCACACCGACTGGATGAGGCGCTCGAGCGGGATGCCGCGCAGCCCGATGAAGACGGCCAGCGCGACGGCCCAGACGAGCACGGCCCGGCCCCGGGGCTCGCGCAGCCACTGGCGGGTCCGCGGACCCCAGGTCCGCCGGTCGAGGTCGACCAGCGGCTCGGTCTCAGCGGACCGTTCCCTGGTCAACTCCTGCGTCATGGGACCCAGTCAAGCAGCACCTCGGGGTCACGCGGCAGCCCTCCCCCGTTCACCGGGGGTTCGACCGCGCCGAACGGGCGTCAGATGACGACGCGCTCGCCCTTGCCCAGCACGGTGATGCCGCCGGCCGAGACGGTGTAGAACTCGCGGTCCCGGGCGAGGTCGACGCCGATCAGGGCCCCGGGGGGGACCATGACGTTCTTGTCCAGGATCGCGTTGCGGATCACGGCGTTCCGGCCGACGTACACCCCGGGCATGATCACCGAGTTCTCCACCACGGCGCCGGCCTCAATCCGCACCTCGGCCGAGATCACCGACCGGCTGACCTGCGCTCCGGAGATGATCGACCCGGCGCCGATCGTGGACTCGTCGACCAGGCCCCCCTGGACGAGCTTGGCCGGCGGCAGCGACTTCTGGTGGGTGAGGATCGGCCACTTGCGGTTGTAGAGGTTGAAGATCGGGTGCACGGAGACGAGGTCCATGTGGGCGTCGTGGTAGGCGTCGAGGGTCCCCACGTCACGCCAGTAGCCGCGGTCCCGGTCGGTCGCCCCCGGTACCTCGTTCGCCGCGAAGTCGTACACCTTGGCCAGGCCCTGCTTGGTGAGCATCGGGATGATGTTCCCGCCCATGTCGTGCACCGAGTCCTCGTCCGCGGCGTCCGCCTTGAGCGCCTCGATGAGGACGTCGGTGGAGAACACGTAGTTGCCCATCGACGCGTAGGCCACGGTCGGGTCGTCCGGGGTGCCGGGCGGGTCGGCCGGCTTCTCCAGGAAGCTGACGATGTCCACGCCGTTCGGCGCTGCCTCGATGATCCCGAACTCCGACGCGCCGTCCCGGGGTACCCGGATCCCGGCGACGGTGACCCCCGCGCCGCTGGCGATGTGCGCCTCGACCATCTGGCCGGGGTCCATGCGGTAGACGTGGTCGGCGCCGAACACCGCGATGTAGTCAGGCTGCTCGTCGTACACCAGGTTGAGGCTCTGGAAGATCGCGTCGGCGCTGCCCAGGAACCAGCGAGGGCCGAGCCGCTGCTGCGCCGGGACCGGCGTGACGTAGTTGCCGAGCAGGATGGACAGCCGCCAGGTGGTGGTGATGTGCCGGTCCAGCGAGTGCGACTTGTACTGCGTCAGCACCGCGATCCGCACGAAACCGGCGTTGACCATGTTGGACAGGACGAAATCGACCAGCCGGTACTGGCCGCCGAACGGCACAGCCGGCTTGGCCCGGTCTGCGGTCAGCGGCATCAGCCGCTTGCCCTCACCCCCGGCGAGAACGATTCCGAGCACGCGCCTGCGGCTCTGCATGAAGCCACCCTAGGGTGGCTTCGTGCGTGTTGCGATGTTGACGCGAGAGTTCCCGCCGGATGTCTACGGTGGGGCCGGGGTGCACGTCACGTTCCTGGTCCGCGAGCTGGCCCGGCTGGCCGACGTCGACGTCCACTGCTTCGGGGCTGCGCGGCCCGGCGCCACGGCGCACCAGCCGCCGGCCCAGCTGGCCGACGCCAACTTCTCCCTCGCCACGCTCGGCGTGGACCTGGCCATGGCCGCGGCGGCCGCGGACGCGGACCTGGTGCACTCACACACCTGGTACGCGAACATGGGCGGCCACCTGGCCAAGCTGCTGCACGGGATCCCGCACGTGGTCACCGCCCATTCGCTGGAGCCGCGCCGGCCGTGGAAGCTCGAGCAGCTGGGCGGCGGGTACCGCGTCTCCTCGTGGATCGAGCGGACGGCGTACGAGGCGGCGGACGCCGTCATCGCGGTCAGCGACGGGATGCGGACCGACATCCTCGACTGCTACCCGGGCCTGGACCCGGCCCGGCTGCACGTCGTCCGCAACGGCATCGACACCGAGGTGTACGCCCCGGACCCGGCGACCGACGTCCTGGAGCGGCTCGGGGTGGACCTCGACCGGCCATACACGCTGTTCGTCGGCCGGATCACCCGGCAGAAGGGCGTCGGGCACCTGATCGCCGCGGCGCACCGGTTCCGCCCCGAGGTCCAGCTGGTGCTGTGCGCCGGCGCGCCGGACACCCCGGAGATCGGGGCCGAGACCAGGGCCGCCGTGGAGGCGCTTCAGGCCGCGCGCACCGGTGTCATCTGGGTCGAGGACATGCTGCCCCGGCCGGACGTCGTCCAGCTGCTGACCCACGCCACCGTGTTCGTCTGCCCCTCGGTCTACGAGCCGCTGGGCATCGTCAACCTCGAGGCGATGGGCTGCCAGACCGCCGTCGTGGCCTCGGACGTCGGCGGCATCCCCGAGGTCGTCCTCCACGGCGAGACCGGGCTGCTCGTGCGCTTCGAGGAGAGCGAGCCGCGCGGCTTCGAGGCGGGGATCGCCGAGGCGGTCAACGAGCTGGTCGACGACCCCGAGCGGGCCGCGGCCATGGGGCGGGCCGGCCGGGAGCGTGCGGTGAACGAGTTCGACTGGGCCGCGCTGGCCGAGCAGACCCTGGCGGTCTACCGCGCGTTGCTCTGACGCCCGCCGGTGGCCCGGCGCACCACCTCGGCGGCGACCACCTCGGGCAGCTGCTCGGGGAGCCAGTGGCTCCCCTCCGCCAGCGGCACGAACCGGAAGTCGGCGTCGACGTACGCGGCGCACCCGTGGGCGGCGGCAGGGGACACCCCGAGGTCCTGCTCGCCCCACAGGTACGTCGTGGGCACGGCGACCGGCCGCAGGTCGGCGTAGTCCGCCGGCTGGACCGCCCGGTACCAGTCGAGTGCCGCCGTGAGCGCGCCAGGCTCGAGCAGCGGGCGGACGTAGCCGTCGACCTCCTCGGGGCCCATGCCGGACCCGTCGAAGAAGTTCCGCAGCCGGGCCTCGCCGTCGGCCGTCAGCACCTGCTCCGCCTGGCCGGGGACGGCGAACAGCCGCAGGTAGGAGGACAGCCGCTGCTGAACCGGGTCGCCGCCCAACGCGGCCGCGTAGGCCACCGGGTGCGGGATGGAGGTGGCAGTCAGGGTGCGGACCCGGTCCGGCCGGAGCGCGGCAAGCACCCAGGCGACCATGGCTCCCCAGTCGTGGCCGACCAGGTGGGCCGTGGCCCAGCCGAGCGCGTCGAGCATCCCGAGCGTGTCGGCCACCAGGTGGTCGAGGGCGTACGCCGCCGCTTCGGCCGGCCTGGCCCCCGGGCTGTAGCCGCGCTGGTCGGGCGCCACGGCATGCAGCCCAGCGGCGGCCAGCCGGGGCAGCACGCCGGCCCAGCAGCGGGCGCCCTCGGGGAATCCGTGCAGCAGCAGGACCGGCTCGCCGTCCGCAGGGCCGTCGTCCAGCGCGCTGAAGGCCAGGTCACCCACGGTGAGCTCCATGCGCACCCACGCTAGACGGCCGGCGCAGCCACCTCGGCGGCTGCGTCGATATACCGTCGGGCGGTGGCTGAGGTCGACCCCACTTACGCGGTGCCCGCGCTCGACGCGGGACGCCGCAGCACGCTCAAGCGCGAGGTCGTGCTGGTGTTCGCGGTGTCGCTGGGCCGCAGCGGGGTCTACGCGTTCGTCTCGTTCATAGCCGCGCTGACCTCGAGCCGCTCGCTGGGCAGCCAGACGGCGACCCTCAACACCTCGTACGCCCCCGGCCGGCCCACCCTCGACCTGATCTACCAGGTGCTCGCGATCGTGTTCGCGCTGGTGCCGGTCGCGCTGGCCTGGCACTTCCTGACGATCGGCGGGGAGCGGGCGGACCGGATCCTCGGGATCGACGCCTCCCAGCCGGGACGGGACATCGCCCGCGGGGTCGTGCTCGCCGCCCTGGTCGGCGGGACCGGCTTGGTGTTCTACCTGGTCGCCTACGCGGCCGGCATCAACCTGCAGGTCGCAGCCAGCGGGCTCCCCGCCGTGTGGTGGCGCTGGCCGGTACTGATCAGCCGGGCCGTCATGAACGCTGTCCTGGAGGAGTCACTCGTCGCGGGCTACCTGCTGCACCGGCTGGGCCAGCTCGGCGTCCGCCCGTGGCGGGCGGTGGCGGCCAGCGCGGTGCTGCGTGGGTCGTACCACCTCTACCAGGGGGTCGGCGGGTTCGTCGGCAACGCGGCCATGGGTGTGCTGTTCGGGCGGCTGTACCAGCGCTGGGGCCGGACTATGCCGCTGATCATCGCCCACTCCCTGATCGACATCGTGGCGTTCATCGGCTACGCGCTGCTCGCCGGCAAGGTCTCCTGGCTGCCCTGAGCCACCGGGAGCCGCCAATCGAGTGATTATCGGCGCGCCGACGCTTGGGACGATCACATTTGGTGACGATGCTTCCTGTATGTCTGGATTGTGGACCTGGGACCAGCTGACCGACGCGGTCAGCTGGAGCGGCACCCTGCCCGCACTCCACGGCACCCCCGCCGCCACCACCTACGCCGAGCACCTGGCCGCCGTCCACCCCCACGACCAGGCGGAGGCCGACCACGTCTGGCAGCGCGTCGCCAGGGACGGCGGCGAGGACCGGCTGGTCTACCGGGCCCGCAACGGCGCCCTGCTCAGCGCGCTGGTGCAGCGGGTCGCCGTGGCCGGGCGGCCACTGGTCGTCGGATCCGTCGTCCAGGTCACCCGCGCGAAGAAGGAGGAGCTGCGCTTCGTCGACCTGTTCGCCCAGCTGCCGGTGGGCATGGCCGTGCTGTCCGACGAGGGCCGGTTCCTCGAGGTCAACGACGCGCTGTGCCAGCTGCTGGGCCGTGAGCGGGGCCGGCTGCTCGCGATGAGCTACCTCGAGCTGGTCCCCCAGGATGACCCGACCGAGCCGCCGCCCGACGAGCCGCAGACCCATCCCGCGGTCCAGCGCCTCGAACGGCTGCTGGTCCGAGGCGATGGGACGACGTTCTGGGGCCGGGTGACCATGAGCCGGTTCGGCACCGGGGTGACCGCCTACCGGGTGGTCTCCATCGAGGACATCAGCGCCAGCCGGGCGGCCCGCCAGCAGCTGCTGGACCTGGCCCTGCGCGACCCGCTGACCGGGCTGCCGAACCGGCGGCTGTTGCTCGACCGACTGAACACCGCGCTGGCCCGCAGCCGCCGCAGCGAGTCGAGCGTCGCGGTGCTGTTCCTCGACCTCGACCACCTCAAGCGGGTCAACGACGCGCTCGGGCACGAGGCCGGCGACGACCTGCTGCTCGCAGTGGCCGGCAACTTGCAGGCCGTGGTCCGGGCCAGCGACACGGTGGCCCGGCTCGGCGGCGACGAGTTCGTCATCGTCTTCGAGCACGTGGGCGGCGAGCCCGAGCTGGACGCGATGATCCATCGGGTGCTGGACGGAGTCCGGGTCCCCGTGGACCTCGGCGGCGAGGAGGTCGTGGTGACCGCGAGCATCGGAGTCGTCGTCGCCGAGTCGGGCCACGACCGGCCCGAGGAGCTGCTGCGCGCCGCCGACGCCGCCATGTACCGCGCGAAGCGGGGCGGCCGGTCCCGCGCGGCGCGCGCGACCCCGCGGGACGCGC
>DATCDE010000183.1 GCA_036510875.1 Actinomycetes bacterium | reverse complement strand
GACCGCCAAGGCCGGCCCCTACAAGCCCCCTGACGCACTCCTTGTGTTCCTGGAGAACCTCTGAATATGCCGACCTGCGAGGCTCAACTTCCCAACCAGGCCAATGGATCTCAGGCCACCATCGGCATAACCCAGAGGTCGACATAATCATGATTGTGCCGATGTCGGCACAACCACGATCTTCGGCACTTCTACGCGTCCACGTTGATCGCGGCTGGTCTGCATCCGAAGACGATCCAGAGCCGGCTCGGGCATGCGTCGATCACCGAGACGATGGACACCTACGGGCACCTGTTCCCGGAGGCCGAAGAGCAGGGCCGGGGTGCGCTGGACGCGGAACTCAGCCCGTCCGCTGACGTCCCAGCAACGTCCCAAGGGGGTCGTGAGGACGCGTAGACGAGGCGTTTCCGCAGGTCAGCGACGAGGCGACGGACGAGTCGGCCTGTACGCCGGGTTCTGTCCCCGGGCCGCCTTGCGGCACTGGCCCGGGGGGCGGTCATCCCTCTCGGCCTGCCGTTGCCGACAGGCTCATGCGGTCTACCCGCAGGCTCGGGCGAGCAGCCCTCGAACGCCTGCGCAGGGGCCGCGGCGGACCGCGACCCCCTCTTGACCTTGCTCCGGGTGGGGTTTGCCGAGCCGCCCGGGTCACCCCGGGCGCTGGTGGTCTCTTACACCACCGTTTCACCCTTACCGCCGGCGAACCGGCGGCGGTCTGCTTTCTGTGGCACTGTCCCGCGGGTCACCCCGGGTGGGCGTTACCCACCACCCTGCTCTGTGGAGCCCGGACGTTCCTCGGCGACACCGGTTGCCCGGCGCCGACGCGACCGCCCGGCCGACTCGTCCGCCGTGCCACCAGGGTACCGCCCGGTAGGGTTCTCGCCTGTGCTCCTGCTGCTGCCGCCGTCCGAGGGGAAGGCGCAGCCGAACGGTCGACGCCGCCCGCTCGACCTGACCACCGTGTCGTTCCCGGAACTCACCCCGGTGCGGCAACGGGTCATGGACCACCTGGTCGCACTGTGCTCCGGGGACGAAACGACGGCGGCCGAGGTCCTCGGTCTCTCCCCCGGGCTGATCGGCGAGGTGGCCCGCAATCGTGACCTCGCGACGGCGCCGACGCTGCCGGCGTCCCAGCTGTTCACCGGAGTGCTCTACGAGGCGCTGGACCTGGCGTCGTTGAAGGCCGCGGCCACCCGCCGCGCGAACCGCTCGGTGCTGGTGTTCAGCGGGCTGTTCGGGGTGCTGCGTCCCACCGACCGCGTCCCCGCCCACCGGCTCGCTGCTGACGTCAGCCTGCCCGGCGTCGGCCCGGTGGCGTCGCTGTGGCGGGCGGCCCTGGACGACGTCATGGCCGCGGCGGCCGGCCGCAGCGGTCTGGTGCTGGACCTGCGCTCGAGCGCCTACGCCGCGATGTGGCGCCCGACCGGCGAGCCGGCTCGGCGGACCGTGTCGGTGCGGGTGCTGCACGAGCGCCGTCCCGGCGACCCGACGTCCCGGGTGGTGGTCAGCCACTTCAACAAGGCGACCAAGGGCCGGCTGGCCCGTGCGCTGCTGCTGGACGGCGCGCAGCCGACCAACCGTGCCGGCGTCATCGAGATGCTCGGCGGGCTCGGCTTCCACGCGGAGCCGAGCGGCCAGGGGCGGGTGGACGTGGTGGTCGAGGCGCCGTGACCGGCTACCCGCGGCTGCGAACGGCGGCGCTGGCCACTGCGCTGGTGTTCGCCCTCAGCGGGGTGCTGCTGGCCAGCTGGGTGTCCCGGCTTCCCACGGTCCGGGACCAGCTCGCGGCCGGTTCCGCAGCGCTCGGCCTGGCGCTGCTCGGACCGGGTGCGGGCTCGCTGCTGGCCATGCCGGCGACCGGCCGGCTGTCCCGACGCTTCGGCAGCCGGGCAGTCGTGGCGGCCACGGCGTTTCCGGCCTGCGGGGTGCTCGTGGGGCTGTCGCTCGCCCCGACCGTAGTGGCGCTGGGCCTCGTGCTGCTGGTGTGGGGCGCGCTGTACGGGTCGTGGGACGTCGCCATGAACATCCAGGGCAGCGCCGTGGAGCGCCGGGCCGAGCGGGCCTGGATGCCCCGCTACCACGCGTCCTGGAGCGTCGGCGGGATCGTGGGCGCCGCGGTGGGAGCGCTCGCCGCCCACGCCGGGCTGTCGGTGACCGCCCACCTGCTGGCCGTCTCGCTGGTGACCGCCGTCCTGCTCGTGGTGGCCCTGCGGCTGTTCATCGACGAGCGCGACGAGCCGCAGGAGGAGCAGCACGCCCGGGCGGCTGCGGGGCCGCTGTTCACCCGGCGGCTGGTGCTGGTCGGTGTGGTCACCCTATGCGCCACCACGATCGAGGGGGCGGCCGCCGACTGGCTGGCGCTGTACCTCACCGACGGGCGCGGGGTCGCCGCCTCCGGTGCCGCGCTCGGCTACACGGTGTTCGCCGGGGCGATGGCCGTCAGCCGGTTCATGGGCACCCCGGTGATCGAGCGGCTCGGGCGGGTCAGCGCCGTCCGGCTGGCCGGGATCGTCGCCGGCGGCGGCGTGGTGCTCACCGTTACTGCGCCCGCGCTGCTGAGCGTCTACCTCGGCGCCGTCGCGTGGGGGTTCGGGGTCGCGCTCGTGTTCCCGGCCGCGATGAGCGCCGGCGGCGAGGTGCCGGGGCGGGCCGGCGACGCGATCGCGGCGGTCTCGACGATCGGGTACGGCGGGTTCCTGCTCGGGCCGCCGCTGATCGGGGTGCTCGGGCAGCACGTGGGCCTCGGGTCCGCGCTGCTCGTGCTGCCGGTGCTCGCCGCGGGGATCGTCGTCCTGTCACCGGCGCTGCGGCCGTACACACCGCCTGCCGCCCAGTAGCAGGTCAGCGTGCGGCGCGGTGCAGGTGCGCGGTGTCGTTGAACGCGCGCAGGGACGCGTTGCCATCGGGGAACCACTGCACGGTCGTCAGCGACGCCGGTGACAGCTCCATCCGGTACAGCGCGTGCGGCGGGGCCTCCAGCGCCAGCCGGACCAGTGTCTTGACCGGCGTCACGTGGCTGACCAGCACGACAGTCTGCCCGGCGTAGCGGGCGATCAGCCGGTCGCGGGTCCTCGCCACCCGGGCCGACACCGCGTCGAACGACTCACCGCCGGGCGGGGCGACCGAGGTGGACGCCAGCCAAGCGAGCACCTCGTCCGGCCAGCCCTCCTCGACCTCGGCGAAGGTCAGCCCCTCCCAGGCGCCGAAGGCGCACTCGCGCAGGTCGTCCTCGACCCGGACGGCCACGCCGAGCGCGGCCGCGACCGAGTCGGCGGTCTCCCGGGCCCGGGCCAACGGGGAGGTCACCACCGCGTCCGCCCCTCGGCCGGCCAGCGCGGTGGCCGCCGCAGCGGCCTGCGCCCGGCCGTTCGCGGACAGCACCGGGTCGATCCCGCCGGAGCCGCTGAACCGCTTCTCCCGGGTGTGCTCGGTCTCGCCGTGCCGCAGCAGCAGGAACGTCGTGGGCTTGCCGACGTCGCGGGACCAGCCGACCAGTCGGTTGGCCGGCGCCTCGACCGAGGGGACCTCGACGGCCGGCAGGGTCTCCAGCGGCCGCAGCTGCCAGCTGCGACCCGCCGCCGCCGCGTCCATGGCCTCGTTGGCCAACCGGTCGGCGTGCTTGTTCCGCTCGCGTGGCACCCACGTGTAGGCGACCCGGCCGGGTGGCCAGATCGTCATGGCCTCCTTGGCCAGCTCCCGCATGGCCGGGTGCTTGACCTGCCACCGTCCGGACAGCTGCTCGACGACGAGCTTGGAGTCCAGCCGGGCCTCGATCTCGGCGTCAGCGTCGATCTCCCGGGCCTTGCGCAGCCCGGCGATCACGCCGCGGTACTCGGCCACGTTGTTGGTCGCGACGCCGAGGTACTCGGCCAGCTCGGCCAGCACCTCACCGGTGTCCCCGTCGCGGACGACGGTGCCGTAGGCGGCCGGTCCCGGGTTGCCGCGGGAGCCGCCGTCCGCCTCGACGACGATCCGTCGGGGCATCCGGCTACAGCCCGGACTCGGGGGTGCGCACCAGGATGCGGCGGCACTCCTCGCAGCGCAGCACCTCGTCCGGCTCGGCCGTCCGGATCCGCCCCAGGTCGGTAGCGTTGAGCTCCAGCCGGCAGCCCTCGCACCGGCGCTTGCCCAGCGCCGCGGCCCCCACCCCGTCGTGGTCGGCCCGCAGCTTCTCGTACAGCGCGAGCAGGTCGGCCGGGACGCCGGACACGGTGTCGGCCCGCTGCCCGTTCGCGAACTCCATGTCCTTGGCGATCCCGGTCAGCTGCTCGTCGCGCCGGGCCTCGACCGTGGACAGCTCGTCCGCGAGCACGCTGGCTTGGGTGCGCAGCTCGGACCGCCGGTTCTGCGCCTCGTCCAGCCGCTCCATGACCTCCAGCTCGATCTCCTCGAGGTCGCCCTGCCGCCGGGCCAGGCTGTCCACCTCGTGCTGCAGCGACTCCAGCTCCTTGGCCGAGGTGACCGCGCCGGTGTCCATCCGGGTGCGGTCGCGCGCGGCACGCTGCCGCACGGCCTCGACGTCGGACTCGGCCTTGGCGACCTCCCGCTCGAGGTCGGACACCTCGGTCTCGGCGGCCACGGTGAGGTCCCGCAGCTCGGCGATCTCCGCTTGCAGGCGCTCCACCTCGGCCAGCTCGGGCAGGGTCTTGCGGCGGTGCGCCAACTGGTCGAGTCGAGCGTCCAGCGCCTGGACGTCGAGCAGTCGCAGCTGGTCGGCGGGGTCAGCTTTCAGGGGGTGCTCCTTCGGGTCGCGTGCGCGGTCCAGGGGTCGGTGACCAGCGTGGAGACGCGCAGGTCCACCGTAGCGCCGACGGCCTCGAGCGCTCGGCCGAGGTCAGCCGCCGCGCGGGCCAGCCAGGGCCACTCGCTGGCCCAGTGCCCCGGGTCGACGAGCCCCGGCCCGCCGCCCTCCAGGTGCTCCGACGCCGGGTGGTGGCGCAGGTCCGCGGTGACGTAGGCGTGCACGGCCGCTGCGGCGACGTCCGCGAGGTAGGCATCGCCGGCGCCGCCGCTGACTGCCACCGTCTCGACCAGCCGGTCCAGGTCACCGCCAATGCGGACGCCGACCGCCGTGGCCGGCAGCCGGTCGGCGACCTGCTGGCCGAACTCCCCCAGCCGCATCGGCCGGGGCAGCCGGCCGACCCGGCCCTGTCCGGCCGCACCCGACAGTTCCCCCGCCGTCTCGACCAGGTCGAAGGCCGGCTCTTCGTAGGGGTGGGTGGCGCGCAGCGCCGCGACCACTTGGGCCCGTCGGGCCCGGGGCAGCACCATCTCGATACGTCGTTCGGCCACCTGCTCGACCGCGCCGACCCGACCGATCGCCGGGTGCGCGCCGTCCAGCGGGCGGAAGGTGCCGGTGCCGTCGGTCCAGTAGGCGCACCGGTCGTACGCGCCGATGGCTCCCGCTCCGGCCGCGGCGAGCGCGTCGACGAGGCCGTCGGCGTCAGCGACGGGGACGTAGACGGTCAGCTTGTCCACCGGCGTCCCCGCGCTGGGCAGCAGCGGGCGGACGTCGACCAGCCCGATCGTCTCGGCCAAGACGTCGGCGACCCCGCCCGGCGCCGCGTCGGCGTTGGTGTGCGCCACGAACAGGCCGCACCCGGCCGTGAGCAGGCGGTGCACGACCCGGCCCTTGACGCCGCCGGCGTAAACGCTGGACGTGCCGCGCAGGAACAGCGGGTGGTGGGTGACCAGCAGGTCCGCGGACCAGGCGACCGCCTCGTCGATGACCGCCTCGACCGGGTCCATCGCGAACAGCACCCGGCGGACCGGGGCGTCCGGGTCGCCGCAGACCGGGCCGACGGCGTCCCAGGCCTCGGCCCCGGACGGCGGCCAGCGACGCTCCAGCGCGGCGACGACCTCGGCGAGTGGCGGCACGCCAGGCAGGCTAGCCGGGTGCTGAGGGTGGGCGCAGACGGACTCGAACCGCCGACTCCCTGCTTGTAAGGCAGGTGCTCTGACCAGCTGAGCTATGCGCCCGGGACGGACGCCGCGCAGCCTACCGGTGGACGGCAGACGGCCGCCGCCGCCGGAGTCTCGGGCCAGCGGCGGCAGCGGCCTTGACACCAGCGTGACCGCTCGCGGCGCCGACCGCTACCCCATGGCCGAAATCGTGTCCTGCAGCTGCCCGATTCGGACGGATACCGCCCGAATCGGGCGGTGCCGGCTCACAGCGCGGCGAGCGCCTGCACGTAGGCGACGGTGTCCCGGGCCTCGCCGATGGCGTGGATGACGCTCCAGCGGACCAGGCCCTCCTTGTCGATGACGAAGGTGCCGCGCTTGGCCGCACCGGCCTCCTCGACGAACACGCCGTAGTCGCGGGCCACCGCGCCGTGCGGCCAGAAGTCGGTGAGCAGCGAGAAGGTGTAGCCCTCACGGTCGGCGAACACCCGCTGGACGAACTTCGAGTCGCAGGAGACCGCCAGGGTCACGGTCGAGTCGTTGTCGAACGACTCGAGCCGGTCCCGGATCTCGCACAGCTCGCCCGTGCACATGCCGCTGAACGCGAACGGGAAGAAGACCAAGACGACGTTCTTGTCCCCCCGGTACGCCGACAGCGTGACCTGCTCGCCGTGCTGGTTGACCAGGGTGAAGTCCGGGGCCTGCTGACCGACGTCGACCATCCGATGCGTCCTCTCTCCGGTTCAGTCTTCAACCATCTTGGCAGCCGGGTCGCCGCACGGCGAACCGGGATCCGGCAGGATCGTGGCGTGGCCGATATCCCGCCCGACCTGGAGCCCGAACCGGGTGAGCAGGGCGTTGCCACCCGGGAGCCCGCGGCGGCCTGGCAGCGCACCGTGGACGCCTGGTCCGCCTTCCTGGCCGGCCTGGCCGACGCCGACCTGTCCGCGCCGTCCCGCTCAGGGCGACCGGCGCTCGAGGTCGTCGTCCGGCTCGGTGCCTGGCCGGAGAACCGGGGCCTGGTCCAGCTGCTCGCCGACGCGCGGGCCGGCCGGGCCGGGCGGCGCATCGACCAGGACTCCGTGGAGGAGCGGGTGCTGGCCGCGCACCGGGGCCTCACCCCGGAGGCCGCCATCGACGGGATCCGGCTAGCCCGCGCCCATCTGGCCGACTTCGTCACGTCCGGCGAGGCCGCGGACGTCGCCCTGCTGCCGACCGCGACCCTGCTGGGGCCGCTGCCGATCCTGACCTTCCTGCAGGCGACCGCCTACCAGCTGGCGGTCAGCACCCTCGACCTGGAGCCGGTGGGGGCGGTGGCCGCGCCACAGCTGCTGGCGCACGGGCTGCTCGCCCTCGTCGACACGCTCGGCGCGCTGGCCGCTCGGCAGCGGCTGACCGCCAGCCTCACCGCGGTCACCGGCGACGGGGCCATGGGGTTCGGCAGCCGCGGACCGGACTGGCGCACCCTCCCGCGCACCGCTGCGGACGGCGACCACGGGCCGGCCGTCCGAGCCGACGTCCGCGTGCTCCTCGACGTGAGTGCCGGGCGCGCCGACAACATCGCCGGACTGTGGCTGCGGCACGACCTGGTGACCCGCGACCTGCCCGGCCTGCTGCAGCTGGCGCCGCTGCTCGACGCAGTGCCGGGGATCTCTGGCGGCGCGGCGCTGCGCGGTGCGGCCCGCACCCTCGCCGGGGTCGGCGCCCTGCTCAGCCGCTTCAACCTGTCAGGGTGAGGACGACCTACAGCCCGTTGTCACCCTGACAGGTGCGGGTCAGCGGCGGCCGGAGCGCGGCGCGACCAACCGGGTGCCCGACCAGTCGGGTGCAGCCGCGACGCTCGTGGTGGCGCTCAGCCCCGCGGTGGGCGCAGCCTCGCCGATGTCCGACGGCTCAACGTGACCGGCGCGGCCGACCTTCGGGGTGAGCAACCAGATGACGCCGCCGGCGGCCAGCGAAGTGAGTGCGTCGACGAGGGTGTCCACGAGGTCACCGTCCCCGTCCCGCCACCACAGCAGGACAGCGTCGACGACGTCGTCGTCGTAGTCCTCCTCGACGAGGACCGTGCCGGTGACCTCCTCGAGGGCGGCCCGCAGGTCGTCGTCACAGTCCTCGTCCCAGCCGAGCTCCTGCACCGTCTGCCCTGCGACGAAACCCATCCGGCCTGCCGGCACGGGGTGCCGACCTCCCGCGGTGTCCGCGGTCGCGCTCACCGACTGCCCTCCGTTCGACCGGCCCCCGTGCCCGGGGGCCTCTGCGGGGTAGTCCACCCGAGCCAGCCACCGGGTGCAAGCCTTTCGGCAGATTCGTCTGGGCGTGTCATCCGTCGGGTCATCCGGGCAGGAAGGACAGCCGGACCTGGCGCACCGGGTTGTCCACGTTCGTGTCGACCAGACACAGCGACTGCCAGGGGCCCAGCGCGACCCTTCCGTCCAGCACCGGGACCACGAGGAACGGGGCCAGCAGGGCGGGCAGCACGTGGTCGCGGCCATGCCCCGGCGAGCCGTGCCTGTGCTCCCACCCGGCGTCGCGAGGCAGCAGCCGCTCGAGCGCGGCCAGCAGGTCGGCGTCGGAGCCCGCGCCCGTCTCGATCACGGCCAGCCCGGCGGTGGCGTGCGGGACCCACAGGTGCAGCAGACCGTCCTCGGCGGGGGCCTGCTCGGTCAGGAACGCCGACACCTCACGCCGCAGGTCGTGCACGACCTGCCGCCGTCCGGTGTCGACCGACACCATCTGGGTCCGCATGGGCCGCAGCCTGCCATCCGCCGGCCGACCGGGGTGCCCCTACCCCCCAGTAGCGTGACGCGGCCGAAACCGTGAGCGAGGATGGGCACCGAACCACAAGTTCCCTCAGGCTCAGGAGACGACACCACTGTGACCGCCGGACGCGAGCGCGAACCGCTCATCAACGCAGGTCTGCCCACCCAGCTCGTCGACGTCGACCCCGAGGAGACCCGGGAGTGGCTCGACTCGCTCGACGCGATCGTGGACGCCGCCGGCCCGTACCGCGCCCGGTTCCTCATGCTGAGCCTGTTGCAGCGGGCCAGGGAGCGCAACGTCGGCGTCCCGTCGCTGGTGACCACCGACTACATCAACACGATCCCGCCCGAGCGCGAGCCATGGTTTCCCGGCGACGAGGCGATGGAGAAGCGGATCCGCCAGTACAACCGGTGGAACGCGGCGATCATGGTGCACCGGGCCCAGCGCCCCGGCGTCGGTGTGGGCGGCCACATCTCGACCTATGCGTCGTCCGCGTCGCTGTACGAGGTGGGGTTCAACCACTTCTTCCGCGGCAAGGACCACGCCGGCGGTGGCGACCAGGTCTACTTCCAGGGGCACGCCTCCCCCGGCATGTACGCGCGGGCCTTCCTCGAGGGCCGACTGAACACCCAGCAGCTGGACGGCTTCCGGCAGGAGCTGTCGCACCCCGGCGGCGGACTGCCGTCGTACCCGCACCCGCGGCTGATGCCGGGCTTCTGGGAGTTCCCGACCGTCTCCATGGGCCTCGGCCCGCTCAACGCGATCTACCAGGCCCGGTTCAACAAGTACCTGCACGCGCGCGGCATCAAGGACACGTCCGACCAGCACGTGTGGGCGTTCCTCGGCGACGGCGAGATGGACGAGCCGGAGTCGCTGGCCGGGCTCGGTCTGGCTGCCCGCGAGGAGGTGGACAACCTCACCTTCGTGATCAACGCGAATCTGCAGCGGCTGGACGGACCGGTGCGGGGCAATGGCAAGATCATCCAGGAGCTCGAGGCGCACTTCCGCGGCGCCGGCTGGAACGTCATCAAGGTCATCTGGGGACGCGAGTGGGACCCGCTGCTGGCCGCCGACACCGACGGTGCCCTGGTCAACCTGATGAACGTCACCCCAGACGGCGACTACCAGACCTACAAGGCCGAGGACGGCGCGTTCATCCGCGAGCACTTCTTCGGCCGCGACCCGCGCACCCGGGCGATGGTGGCGGACTGGTCGGACGAGGACATCTGGTGGAAGCTCAAGCGGGGCGGCCTCGACTACCACAAGGTCTACGCGGCCTACAAGGCG
>DATCDE010000182.1 GCA_036510875.1 Actinomycetes bacterium | reverse complement strand
GACCGCCAAGGCCGGCCCCTACAAGCCCCCTGACGCACTCCTTGTGTTCCTGGAGAACCTCTGAATATGCCGACCTGCGAGGCTCAACTTCCCAACCAGGCCAATGGATCTCAGGCCACCATCGGCATAACCCAGAGGTCGGCATAATCATGGTTGTGCCGATGTCGGCACAACCACGATCTGAGGCACACCCACGCTACGCTCGCCCTCCGAGCGGGTGTGCACCGGAGGGTGGTCCAGGAGCGTCTCGGGCATGCGAACGTGTCCGTCACGCTGGACACGTACTCGCACGTCGACACGGACATGCAGGCCATGGCGGCTGCCCGGGTCTCGGCGCTCGTGACCGGTGAGTCGGAGTGATCCCGGCGGTTCTGTGACCATTCCTGTGACCAGAGGGCCAATTCGGGGGTGTTGAAGGTGCTCCTGCAGGTCGGTGACCTGCACAAACACCGGCAACGACTGGCGGTGGCGGTGGGATTTGAACCCACGGAGGAGTTGCCCCCTCACACGCTTTCGAGGCGTGCTCCTTCGGCCGCTCGGACACGCCACCGCCGGGTAGGTTACCCGACTCCGGGCGGCGTCCGGAAACGGCGCTGCTCGTCGAACCAGCCGGACAGCAGCCGGGTGCAGTCCTCCTCCAGGACTCCGGCGACGACCTCGGGCCGGTGGTTGATCCGGCGGTCCCGGACGACGTCGAACAGCGACCCGACCGCGCCGGTGTCGGCGTTCCAGGCGCCGAAAACCAGCCGGTCCACCCGGGCGAGGACCAGGGCGCCCGCGCACATGGTGCACGGCTCCAGGGTGACCACCAGGGTGCAGCCGGTCAGCCGCCAGCTGTCCAGCCTCTCCGCGGCGGCGCGCAGGGCCACGACTTCGGCGTGCGCGGTCGGGTCGTTGGTCGCCTCACGGGCGTTGTGGCCAGCCGTGAGGACATCGCCGTCCGGTCCCAGGACGACGCAGCCGACCGGCACGTCACCGGACGGCGCGCAGCGGGCCGCCTCCGCCAGGGCCAGCCGCATGGCGGCGTCGTACCGGTGGGTGAGCACAGCGCAGAGGCTAGGGCCTCCGGCGGCGGTGCCCTCAGTCGAGCTCGCGGTCGATGGCCCGCTCGAAGTCCTCGCCGAAGCCGAGCCGGGCCGCGATGGAGCCGAGCATCTCGTCGGGGAACAGCTCGGCGTCCGAGCACAGGGAGGCGATCTCCATGGGTGGCAGCCCGAGATCCTCGAAGATCGTCAGGTCGCCGGCCGGCTGGATCTCGTCCAGCTCGTCGCCCACGGGCATGGGCAGCTCGAGCCGCTCGAGGACCTCCTGGGCCAGCGGCCAGTCCTGCGCCGCCGTGACGTCGGACAGCAGGATCTCCTCGTTCTCGCCGACGACCCGGACGGCGACGAAGAAGTCGTCGGCCACCGACACCATGCCGAGGGACCCGCCCTCGGCCGGCTGCTGGCGCAGCGACAGGACCAGGGCGTCCAGCGAGTCGGTGGCGCGGGGTGGCAGCGCCTGCACCACCCACTGTCCCTCCTCGCGGTAGACGGCCACGGCAAAGTCGGTGGCGGTTCCCTCGCTGTCAGCGGACATGGGCGCATCGTGACACGGTGCGGCCCGTGCGGCCAGGGTCCAGGGGTCCCGAATACGGGCCGCTGGCCACCGGGCCCGGGCACTAGCCTGTGCGCCATGCGCGTCCACATCGCCGACCACCCGCTGGTCGCCCACAAGCTGACCACCCTGCGCGACGAGCGAACCGACTCCCCCACCTTCCGGCGGCTGGCCGAGGAGCTGGTGACGCTGCTCGCCTACGAGGCCACCCGCGACGTGCGGGTGGAGCCCTGCGAAGTGCGCACACCGGTCGGGCCCGCAAGCGGCGTCCACCTGGCCCAGCCGCGCCCGCTAGTGGTGCCGATCCTGCGGGCCGGCCTCGGGATGCTCGAGGGCATGGTGCGCCTGATGCCGACCGCGGAGGTCGGGTTCCTCGGCATGGTCCGCGACGAGAACACCCTGGTGGCCACGACGTACGCGGACCGGCTGCCCGAGGACCTGGCCAACCGGCAGGTCTACGTGCTGGACCCGATGCTGGCCACGGGGGGCACCCTGGTGGCCGCAATCGAGCTGCTCTTCGCGCGGGGGGCCTCGGACGTGACGGCGATCTGCCTGCTGGCGGCGCCGGAGGGCGTCCGGCGGCTGCAGGACACCTTCGGCTCCCGCGCCGACGAGGTGACCGTGGTCACCGCCGGCCTGGACGAGAAGCTCAATGGGAAGGGCTACATCGTGCCCGGGCTGGGCGACGCCGGGGACCGGCTCTACGGCATCGTCTGACTCACGCACAGACCCGTCGTCGACGGGCAGTTGGCGCTAGAGGTTCTTGACCGCGTTGACCACCTTGGTGAGGGAGTCCTTGGCGTCACCGAACAGCAGGGTCGTGTTCGGCCGGTACAGCAGCTCATTCTCGATGCCCGCGAACCCCGGACGCATCGACCGCTTAAGGAAGATGACGTTCGCGGCCTGGTCCACGTCGAGGATGGGCATTCCCGAGATCGGCGTGCCGGGCTCACGCGCGGCCGGGTTGACCACGTCGTTCGCCCCGATGACCAAGACGACGTCGGTGGTGGAGAACTGCGGGTTGACCTCGTCCATCTCCTTGAGCTGCTCGTAGGGGACGTTGGCCTCAGCGAGAAGGACGTTCATGTGCCCAGGCATCCGCCCGGCCACCGGGTGGATGCCGTAGAGGACCTCCACTCCCTTGTCCTGCAGCAGGTCCGCGAGCTCGCGGACCGTGTGCTGCGCCTGGGCGACCGCGAGGCCGTACCCGGGGACGATGATGACCTTCTGCGCGTACGCCAGCAGGATGGCCACGTCGTCCGGCCCGGTCGAGCGCACCGGACGGTCGCCCGCCACAGCGGTCGACCCGGCCATCGAGCCGCCCTTGAGCGCGCCGAACAGCGTCGAGGTGATTGGCCGGCCCATCGCCTTGGCCATGAGCCGGGTGAGGATCGTGCCGGACGCACCGACGAGCGTGCCCGCGACGAGCAGCAGCACGTTACCGAGGACGTAGCCGGAGGCCGCGACGGTGATGCCGGTGAACGCGTTCAGCAGGGAGATCACGATGGGCACGTCGGCGCCGCCCACGGGCAGCACGAACAGGACGCCGGAGAGCAGCGACGCGATCGTCACCACGAGCAGCACCCACAGCGCCGCGGTCCCCTCGCCGGACTTCGTGAAGACGACGACCGAGCCGCCGAGGGCGACCACCAGCGAGGCGCCGAAGAACACGCCGTGCAGCGGCAGCACGACTGGCCGGGTGGTCATGATCTCCTGCAGCTTGAGGAAGGTGACCACCGACCCGCTGAAGGAGATGCTGCCGACAATGACGGTGAACAGCGACGCGACCAGCGCGAAGCCCCCGCCGGTGTGCGGCACCTCCATGCCAGCGACGATCGCGGCGGCCCCGCCACCGACGCCGTTGAAGAGCGCGACCAGCTGCGGCATCGCGGTCATCTGCACCCGCCGGGCCACCGGCACAGCGACCGCCGAGCCGACGACGATGGCGAGGAGGATGAGCACGAGGTGGCTGAGGTCGAACGCGATGAGCGTGCTGACCACAGCGAGCGTCGCGCCGAAGGCACCGAGCAGGTTGCCGTTGCGGGCCGACTTCGGCGATGACAGGCCCTTGAGGGCGAGGATGAAGCAGATCGCCGCGACGAGGTACGCGAGCGAGACCCAGGTGGACGTCATGCCTTCGGCTCCTCACCGCTGGGGCGCGGGGCCGGCTTCTTGCTCTTGAACATCTCCAGCATCCGGTCGGTGACGACGAAGCCGCCAACCATGTTCATCGTGGCCAGCACGACTGCGACGAGTCCGAGTGCGAGCGCCGCGGTGGTGTCCGTCCGGCCGGTCACGATGATCGCGCCGACCAGGATCACCCCGTGGATCGCGTTCGCGCCGGACATCAGCGGCGTGTGCAGTGTCGTGGAGACCTTCGAGACGACCTCGAAGCCGACGAACACCGACAGCACGAAGAAGGTCAGCAGGGCCATGTTCTCGTTCATACCGCCACCCCCTCGCGGACCTCTCCGTCGCGGGTGACCCAGCACCCAGCGGTGATCTCGTCCTCCCAGTCGGGCGTCACTTCACCGTCCTTCACCATGAGCAGCAGCAGGTCCACGACATTGCGGGCGAACAGTCGACTGGCGTCCAGCGGCATCTGCGAGGGGACGTCCTGGCCACCCCAGACGAGCGCGCCGCCGATCTCGACCTCCTCGCCGGCTACCGAGCCCTCGACGTTGCCGCCGGACTCGGCGGCGAGGTCGATGACGACCGAGCCGGGCTTCATGGTCTCGACCATCGCCCTGGTCACCAGCAGCGGGGCGCGGCGTCCGGGCACCGACGCCGTGGTGATCACGGCGTCTGCGGCGGTGATGTACGGCGTGAGCAGCTCGCGCTGCTTGGCCGCCCGCTCCTCGGTCATCTCGCGGGCGTAGCCGCCAGCGGCCTCAAGCGACTCGAGCTCCAGCTTGATGAACTTCGCGCCCATCGACCGGACCTCGTCGGCCGAGGCTGGCCGGACGTCGTACGCCTGGACGACGGCGCCGAGCCGCTTGGCCGTCGCGATCGCCTGCAGGCCGGCCACGCCGGCGCCCAGGATCACGAACTGAGCCGGCGGGATCGTCCCGGCGGCCGTCATGAGCAGCGGCAGGAACTTCGGCAGCCGGTCGGCGGCGACCAGCGCCGCTCGATAGCCGGCCACCAGCGCCTGCGACGTCAGGGCGTCCATGGACTGCGCCCGCGAGATGCGGGGCAACAGCTCCAGGGAGAACGCCGTGACGCCCGCGTCTCGGGCGGCGGCCACCCCGGCCTGGTTGGCGGTGGGTGCTGCGAAGCCGACCGTGACCGCGCCGCGCCGCAACCGGGCGATCTGCTCCGGCTGAAGAGGCGACACGTGCAGGACGGCGTCCGCGTCGGCCAGCACGTCGCCGGCACGGACCTGCGCGCCGGCGGCCTCGTAGTCGGCGTCCGAGATCCGGGCGTGACGCCCGGCCCCTGACTCGACGACGAGCTCCACGCCGGAGCGCAACAACTTGGGGATGGAGTCCGGCATGGCGGCCACACGGCGCTCGCCAGCTCGGACTTCTGCGGGGACGACGACTCTCACATCGGCACCGTAGTGGTACGCCCCCCCAATCGAGACGGGACCCTAGTCCCGACCCGGTCCCGGGGTCAGGGACGGGACCTTCGTCCTGACAGGATGCGGTCCGTGGGCCTGGGCAGCGAGCTGGCGCGGTTCGGCGCGATGCTCGCCGCCGGGTTCGTGGCCGGCGGGATGAATGCCATCGTCGGGGCCGGCACCCTGGTGACCTTCCCGGCGCTGGTGGCTCTGGGGGTGCCACCGCTCACCGCGAACGTCTCGAACACGGTGGGCCTGCTGCCCGGCTCGGCCGCGGGAGCCTACGGCTACCGTCGCGAGCTGGCCGGACGCCGGGCGGTGGTGAGCCGGCTCGGAGTGCTGGCCGCGCTCGGCGGGGTCACCGGCGCCGTCCTGCTGCTGGCGCTGCCGGCCTCGGCGTTCGAAGCGATCGTCCCCGTGCTCATCGTGCTGGCCGCCGGGCTGACCGCCGTCCAGCCGTGGGTGGCGAGGCGGGTCGCCGCCAGGGGCCCCCGTCCGGCGCACGGCGGGCCGGTGCTGGCCGTCGGCGTGTTCGTCACCGGGGTGTACGGCGGCTATTTCGGCGCCGCCCAGGGGGTGATCCTGATCGCCCTGCTCGGCGTCTTCCTGGGCACCGACCTGCAGACGGCGAACGGCGTGAAGAACGTGCTGGCCGGCGTCGCCAACCTGGTGGCCGCCGTGCTGTTCATCGCCCTCGCCCCGGTCGACTGGGCGGTGGCGCTCGCGGTGGGTGTGGGCGCCACGTTGGGCGGCACGGTCGGCGCCCGCTACGGTCGACAGCTGCCACAGCGAACCCTGCGGATCATCATCGTGGTGGTGGCCGTGGTCGCCGCCATCCGGCTCTCGGTGGCCTGACCCCGGGGTCAGTCCTCCAGGTGGGTCTTCAGGCCCTGGGCGATGCCGGCAGTGAACCGGTTGAGCACCCTTCGTCGCAGAAACCCCGGGGCCGGCAGGCCGTGGTCGACCTCGAGGGTGAGCGTCACCTCGGTGCTGCCGTCGCCAAGGTCGCGCAGGTCGAACCGGCCGTTCTGGGCCTTCATCATCCGCGCGTCGACGAGCGACCACGCCATGGCGTCGTCCGCGTGCTCGTACTCCAGGGTGTAGGTGTCTGAGCCCACCCCGGTCACCATGGTGAACCGCGCGGTGGCCGGGGTGCCGTCCTCGTACTCCTCCAGGACGTCGGACTCGTGGATCTCCTTGACCCAGTGCTCCTGGCTCTCGACGTCCCGGACCGCGGCCAGCACCTCGTCGAACGGCGCGTTCACCACCACGGTCACGACGCTGCGGTCGGTCGGCATGGACCGACCCTACGACCCCCCACCCAGGTCGACGATCGCCGCCACCGGGCCACCCCCGGGCGGCCCCTGGTGAACGGCGGACACCGAGACGAACACGGCCGGGTCTCCCGTGACGGCCGCGGTCACCCCACCCACGCAGGACTTGATCTGCCGGTACCAGTGCACGTCCGAGTCGTCGAGCATCGCGTTGCGGCGCCCGCGGACCTCCCCGCTGGGGTCGGCCTCGCACTTGAGGAAGACATTCACCAGCCGCCCGTCGAGGTCGCTCCAGTGCGGCCGCTCGGGCAGGTCGAGGCCGGCGTCCTTGATCGCCGACCAGATGCCGTCCTGGTCGAGCGCGTCGCGCATGACGCCGTGGCCGATCCGGTAGCGCCCACCGACGCCGCGGGCGTTGCCGACCACGACCACCTGGGCCCGGTCCAGCTCGACGCCCGAGGAGCAGGACGCCACCGCCGAGTACAGCCCCCGGTTGTGCAGCACGTCGGCGTCCGTCGGCATCTCGATCTCGCCGAGGGCCTCCGCGATGCCCAGCGCCGTGGTGCCGTTGGACAGGTCCATGGACTCGTGGGTCTGCTCGGTCCACACCGACTTGCCGCGGCTGCGCGCGTCGCGGATGGTGTGGATGGTGAGCAGCGGGGTCTTCGTCTGCACGTAGTGGACGTCGGTCGGGTCGGTGATCCCAGCCCGCTCCATGGCCACCCGGACCGCGGCCGCCACCTTCTCGATCATGGCCACCCGGCCGATGTCCTCGGGCAGCAGCTGGTCGCTCATGGCGAACCCGACGGTCAGCCGCGGCTTGTCGGTGGCCACGGCCCGGTCCGCCGGCAGCGTCGCGAAGATCGTCGCGTGCGGGGAGATCACCCCGTCGGTGCCGCCAGACCACACGATCGGCACCTGCATGGCCTGCTCCATGGTGCGGCTGCCCTTGGCCACAAGCACCTCGCGGAAGGCCCGGTCGGCCAGGATCCGGGTGTAGTCGTTGACACCCCCGTTGCCCTCGGTCTTGCCGATGACGGCGATCACCCAGTCGGCGTCGAGCACGCCGTCGTCGATCAGCCCGGTCAGGCCGGACGCGTCCGTCACGGTCAGAAGCGGAACCTTGCGGACCTCGATGGGCTCGGCCACGGGGGGCACCTTTCGGTTCGGTTCGGTACTCAGAGGGACTCTGCGATCAGGATGCCGCCTGGACGACGGTGCCGACGGTGCCGTCTGCATCGTCCACGGCGGCGGCGATGAGGTCGAGCGAGGTGATCACGCTGCGCCAGCCGCCGGACTCCACGAAGCGCAGCGCGGCCTCCACCTTGGGGCCCATCGAGCCGCTGGCGAAGTGTCCCTCGGCGGCCAGCGCGCGCAGCTGCGCCGGCGTGACCCGGCCGAGGGGCCGGGCCCGCTCGGTGCCGAAGCCGACCATGGCGGCCTCGACGTCGGAGGCGATAACCAGCAGGTCGGCCCGGAGCCGCTGGGCGAGCAGCGCGGCGGCGAGGTCCTTGTCGATGACCGCCTCCACGCCGCGCAGCGACCCGTCGGCGTCCCTGCCGACCGAGATCCCGCCCCCTCCGGCCGCCACCACGACGAAGCCGGCCGCGATCAGCGCCTCGGCCGCCCCGGCGTCCAGGATCTCCCGCGGCTGGGGGGAGGCGACCACGCGGCGCCAGCCCCGCTCGCCGCGGTCCTCCCACGTCTGGCCCAGGGCGACGAACCGCTTCGCCTCCTCGGCCGGCAGGAACCGCCCGATCGGCTTGGTCGGACAGGTGAACCCCGGGTCCGCGGCGTCCACGAGGGTGCGGGTGACGAGCGCAGCAGCGGGACGCCGCACCCCCCGGCGGCCAAGGGCAGCTCGAGCGCGTCGAGGATGGTGAACCCGACGGTGCCCTGGGTCTGCGCGCCGCACCAGTCCAGCGGGACCGGCGGGACGACGTGCGCGGCCAGCTCGTTCTTGACCAGCAGGTTGCCGACCTGGGGCCCGTTGCCGTGGGTGAGCACGACCTCCACGCCGGCGGCGACCAGGTCAGCGACGCGCTCCATGGCGCCCGTGATGGCGACTCGCTGGGCCGCCGGGGTCGCGCTGCCGTCGGCGCCGGTCATGGCGTTCCCGCCGAGCGCGACCAGCACGCGCCGCGAGCCGTCGCCCATGCCCCCTGCTTCCCGTCGGTCGGTTCGCCCGTTCGGCCGCTCCGGATCCGGCTGCCGATCCGTCCGGACTCTAGGGAGCCGAACAGCCGCCAGCACGGGCGAGGAGTGCCCGGGCGGGCCCAGCGCGTTGGTCAGGATCCGCCACCCGGGCGGCGAGCAGGAGAGCCCGGAGAAGGGGCGCACAAATCGCTCCTAAGGCACCGCTAAAGCCCTTCCCCGGCCGCCGTCGAGGTGTCCTCATGGGTGTCACCACCCACGCACCAAGGGAGAACGACATGAAGCGCACGCACCGCATCGTGGTCACCGCAGCGGCCGCCACGAGCGTCCTCGGCGGGGCCGGGGCAGCCCTCGCGGCTGTCCCCACGACGTCCCCCACGACGGCGGGCGGCAGCTCCACCTCGTCGGCGAGCGGCTCGGGCGAGAAGGAGTCGCTCAGCGCACAGCTCGCCGACCTCGACCAGCAGATCGCCGCGCTCAGCGGCAGCCTGTCGAGCACCAGCAAGGCCTACGAGGCGCAGCGCGAGGCCGCCGAGAAGGCCGCCGCGGCCGCCGCAGCCACCGCGCCGCCGCCGACGACGACGACGACGACCACCCCCGTGGCACCCGCCCCGGTCGCCCAGCCGGCCAAGCCCCAGGCGCACGCCACCACCGGTGCCAGCTCGAGCAAGGGTGACGACGAGCACGGGGGCAGCGGCAGCAGCGAGCACGGCAGCGCGGATGACTGACCGCCGGGGCAACAAGGCGCGCTGGTCCGCGGCGGCCCTGCTTGCGCCCGTCGCCGCGGGCCTGTTCACCGGGACCGCCGCGTGGTCGGCTACCCACGACCCGCATGCCTCGTCCGCAACGCCGGTCAGCACCCCGACACCGGCTCCGACGAAGACCGGCGACCCGCAGCTGGCGGCGCTCGAGCAGGCCGTCGCCCGGAGCAAGGCCCAGCTCACCGCGCTGCAGACCGCGCTGACCCAGCTCAACGCCAAGATCGCGGCGCCGGTGGCGGCCGGTACGGGCAGCACCGCCGTCCGGTCCACGTCGAAGTCGACGGCCGGCTCGCCCGCCCGCTCGGCGGCACCCGCGCAGAAGGCGGCCACGCCGACCCGCACCACCACCGTCGCGGCGACCCCCGCTGCACCATCGCCGGCCCCCGTCACGCACACCACGACGGGGGCGTCCGGGGCCAAGCCGTGAGCAGCACGTTGCACGGCTCGGACCTCACCACGACGTTCCGGGCCATGGCCACGGAGGTCTCGGTGCGCGTGGTGGAGCCTCGGGAGGGAGCGGCGAACGCCGTCGGGCGGGCACGGGCCGTGTTCGCCGCGGTGGAGACCGCGTGCACCCGGTTCAACCCGGACAGTCCACTGATGCGGGCCAACGCCCGACCGAGGGAGTGGCACCAGCTGCCGCCCGAGTGCTTCGACGCGGTCACCGAGGCCGAGCGGGCCCATCGGGAGACGATGGGTCTGTTCGACCCCCGGGTGCTGCGCACCCTGGAGCGCTGGGGATACGACCGGACGCTGGCGTTCGAGACGACCGAGGTCGCCGTCCAGCCCGGCGCCCCCGCCGGGCGGCACAAGCGGCTGCCGTTGGCCACCCGCCGGCCCTGGCGGCCGGGTCTGGACCACGACGGCCGGGCGGTCCG
>DATCDE010000181.1 GCA_036510875.1 Actinomycetes bacterium | reverse complement strand
ACCTGCGACCTCTGGGTTATGAGCGACGGTGCCTGGATGTCTGTGGACACTCACCTACAGCAGTGGAACGACGTCTGCGCAGGTCAACGACCCGCACCGTCGCTCAACGTCCAGCCGCGTCCTGCATCGTCCACTCCGCCGATGTTGACCATCGGTTGACCGCGTCGAGAGCTCGCTCGGCTCTGACGGGGAACCGAGATTCGCGTCGTGAAGCTCCGATCGCTAGCGGCACTTCGCGTGCGTACAGGGAACCGGTCATTCTCGCGTTGCGTCTGACGGTCGGACACACTGAGCGCGAGGGAAGGTCGACATCGTGGCTACCAAGTCGGCCGCAGCGATCGCGCTGATTCTCAGCCTCACCGCGTGCTCTCACCCGGGCGGACCAACCGGCACGACGCCTGCGTCCGCAACCGATGCGGCGACGAACGGCACACTGACCGGCCTGGTGCGGTTGTATGGCGGCCCCATGGACCAGACGGGGAAGCAGGCTCTCAACGGTTCACCAGGAGCTCACTGGACGGTCAAGGTGCTGTCAGGATCCCAGACCGTCGCCGAAGGCAAGAGCGATGCGGCTGGCAAGTTCCGGTTCAACCTCGCCCCCGGGCGGTACACACTCGAGTGCGGGGGAGCGCCGAGCGTGGTCGTAGTGGCCGGGCAAACGGTGTCCGTCGACTGCGACGTCCCCGTCCCGTAGGAGCCGGAGTCGTCGGCAGGGATGCCATCGCCAGCATCTGAGCGAGCGTTATCGGCATCACTTACTGAGCGAGCACCGTCAGCGAAACGCACACTGCAGGAAGGCGCGGCGCTGCGGCCCGCTACACGTGTGGTGAATGCTGGTGAGGCGGACCGGGCGGCTGCCTCACCGACGAGGTCACGCGGTTTGCGGGTTCGGCTTGAAGCGGCGGACCTCCTGGGGCCAGCCGCACGCTTCCGCGACCTTGCCCGCCCACATCTTGGCGGCTTCATCATCGACGACGTCCACCACGGTGAGGCCGCCGAGCCACTCCTTGGTCTCGATGAAGGGTCCGTCCGTGATCAGCAACTCTCCGCTGGTGGCGTCAGCGCTGAAAGCCGTGTCGAGTTCCTCCTCAAGCCCGCCGCCAAACACGTAGACGCCCGCCGCCTTCATCTCTTCCACGACCGCCCTGGCGAGCGGCCCGCGCGGGCGGAACCACTCCTCCGTGTGGTCGCCCACCCACTGCTGGTTGAAGTAGATGAGGTACTCGGCCATGGCATCTCCACCTGCCCTGGCGGACCGGGTGTCCGCCTTCACGCCCTGCACGAACGGCGAGAGGCGAAATCGACACGATATCCGCCCGACACGGCATGTCACGAAGCGAGTCGTGCGGTGCTCACGGTCATCCCTCAGCGAGCGAGGCACTTCGCGTGCACGCTGAGCGGCACGGTGTCGGCAGGTCGCGGGGCTGTCGCTACAGGGATTGTCGCGTGCCCGTCGCCGAGATCACAGCGCGCGTTGGAGGAGGGTCACCGCCGGGCAGGGTTCTGGCGGCTGGTGGCAACCGACCTCAACGAACCCGTGGGCACGGTAGTAGGCGCGCAGTCTGGTGTTGGACTCGACGCAGTCCAGTCGGAGCACGACCGCGCCGCGGTTCCGGCCCCGATCGCCGGCCCAGTCCAGCAGTTCGTGGCCGACGCCCCTCCCCGCGACCGCGCGGTGGACCATAAGCCCATGCACGTACACCGCCGCCGTGGCGTCGGGGCCCCAGAACGGATCTAGGTCGAGGACCCGCAACGCGGCGGCGACCCCCACCCGGCGGTCGCGGACCAGGTGCCACTGACCGGCCGCGATCTGGCCTCTGACGTCGGAGAGTTTGACCTCGCCGCGTTCCCACTGTCGGATCCGCTGCTCGGCCAGCCAGTCCTCGATCACGTGACGCAGACCTAGGATCGCCGCCGCGTCTCCAGCGCCCGCTACCTCAACCGCCAACCCCACCCGGACACGGTGCCACAGGGACGTGGCGTTCCCCCACGTGTAGCGGCCACGCCGCCCGCGAACGTGTGCGGACTTGCCGTCCTCGCGCGAACGCCGGATCAGCATCTCAGCAGGCGAGCCCGAATGCCGGCTATTACTCTCCCTGTCCGAGCTGAGATCGGATCTTCACTAGGCCAATCGGGTGTGGGCCCGTCAGCCGGCGGAGCTGTTAGGCGAGACCGCCCAATATCCGGCTACTTGAGACTTCTCGGCAGCCCGGGGCCTTGCGCGAGGCTTCGGGTCAGGTGCCGGCGGGTCGCTCGCGAACCGGCTGCCCGGCCTTCGGGTCGTGGCTCGCGAATGGCCTGCGATCCCGTCCGGCACCGTCCTCGGGGAGTGGCTCGAGAGAGGACTGCGCAGCCCGAAGTAGCAATGCCCTCCCCGGTTCTTCGTCGGTCGAGTTCTGGGAGGTCAGGGTGGTTGCACGGTCGGTGGTGAAGATCGCGGTCGACCCGCACAAGCGGATCAACGCGGTGGTCGTGGTCGATACGTCGGGGTCGGTGCTGGCACGCGGCACGTTCACCCAGTCGACGACCGGGTTCGCCGAGCTGATGGGCTTCGCTCGGCGCTGGCCGCGCCGGGAGTGGGCGGTCGAGGGTGCGACCGGGGTCGGGAAGAACCTCGCCCAGCGGCTGGTGGTCAAGGGCGAGACGGTCTTCGATGTGCCGAGCAAGAAGTCCTCACTGGTGCGGGCGTTCTCCGCCACGTCGGGCCGCAAGAGCGACGACGTGGATGCCTACTCCGTGGCCCTGGCCTGCTTGCATGCGACCGGGTTGAACCAGGTCCGCGTCGACGAGCGCGCGGAGACGCTGCGGTTGCTGTCGCACCGTCGTGACGAACTCGTCGGGTCGCGGACCCAGGCGGTCTGCCGGCTGCACAGAGAGCTGCAGATCCTCATCGCTGGTGGCGCTTCTCGGGCGTTGACCGCTGCGAAGGCCAAGGCGCTGCTGGCCTCGGTGCGGCCCCGCGACGAGGTGGGGAAGGTCCGCAAGTCGCTGGCCCTGGACCAGCTGGCGGACCTGGTCGCGATCGACCGGCGGCTCAAGGACATCGACGCCCAGATCAAGACCGTGGTCGCCGAGACCCACACCAGCGTGACCGAGGTGCGCGGGGTCGGACCCGTCGTCGCGGCGATCGTGCTCGGCGAGGTCCGCGACATCTCCCGGTTCCCCAGCAAGCACCACTTCGCGTCCTACAACGGCTCCGCACCCACCACCTGGGGATCCGCCGGCGACGCCCGCCCGTGCGTGAACCTGCACGGCAACCGGCGGCTCAACCACGCCCTGCACATCGCCGCGATCGTCCAGCTCCGATACGACTGCGAAGGCCGGCGCTACTACCTACGCAAGATCGCCGAAGGCAAGACCCCGAAGGAAGCCCGGCGCTGCCTGAAGCGACGCATCAGTGACGCGATCTACCACCAGCTCGCCGCCGACGCCCAGGCAGCCGAGCGGGGCCCGAGAGGGCAGATGGGGGCGATTACGAAGATCAGCGCGGCCGACCCAACCCCGACGGTCGACTCTTCGATCAAGCCACAGCCCGGACCCCACACGAAGGGTAGTCCCGCCGCGGCTCGCGCCTCTTGACAACAGAGAGGTGCCATGTTGTGCGGTCGCCGGGGCTACGGTCGTCGTACGCGGTCGTGGAACCAGGAGGGTGATATGGACGTGTCAGCCATGCGGGCGGTTGCCAAGGAGGCGTACATCTACGGCTATCCGATGGTGGATGGCTACCGGGTGCAGTACGCGTACTTCGAGGACAGGTCCAACCCGGAGTTCAAGGCACCGTGGAACCACCTGCTGAACGTCCCTCGTGTGTACACGGCGGAGGACCGGGCGATTGTGTCGCCGAACTCGGACACGCCCTACTCCATGGTGGGGATGGACCTGCGGGCTGAGCCGGTCGTGCTGACCGTGCCCCCGGTCGATGCCGGGCGCTACTTCAGCATCCAGTTGATCGACGCATACACACACAACTTCGACTACATCGGCAGTCGCACCACTGGTAACGGTGGCGGCAGCTACATGGTCGCCGGGCCGGGATGGGACGGGGATCTGCCTGCTGGGATCAAGAAGGTCTTCCGGTCCGAGACTCAGTTCGCGATGGCGGTCTACCGGACGCAGTTGTTCAACTCCGATGACCTGGACAACGTCAAGGCCGTCCAGGCCGGATACCGGGCACAGACCCTGGCCGCGTTCTTGGGTGAGCCCGCACCCGCCCCCGCGCCCCCGGTGGGGTTCGTGGAGCCCCTCACGCCCGAGACCCAGAAGACCTCGCTGCGCTTCTTCACCATCCTGAGTTTCATCCTCGGGTTCTGCCCGACCCACCCGTCCGAGGTCGACCTTCGGGCCCGGTTCGCCGAGGCCGGGTTCGACGGCGGCACGCTCTTCGACCCCGACAGCCTCGCCCCCGAAGCGCGCGACGCCATGGAGCAGGGCATAGCGGACGCGTGGGCTGAGTTCGCCGCCTTCAAAGCAGAGCAGATGGACACCAAGAAGGTCACTGTCGGTGACATCTTCGGGACGCGGGAGTACCTGGACAACAACTACCTGTATCGGATGACCGCCGGTGTGCTCGGCCTGTACGGCAACTCCAAACACGAGGCGATGTACCCCTTCTACGGCGTCGACTCCGATGGTCAGCCACTCACCGGAGCATCCCGGTACGCGCTGCGTTTCGCGCCGGGACAGCTACCTCCCGTCCACGCGTTCTGGTCGCTGACGATGTACGAACTGCCCGAGAGTCTCCTCGTGGCCAACTCGCTGAACCGTTACCTGATCAACTCTCCGATGCTGCCGCACCTGAAGCATGACCCGGACGGCGGTCTCACACTGCACCTGCAACATGAGACACCTGGCCCGGGCGATGAAGCCAACTGGCTGCCGGCCCCAGCCGGACCATTCATGACAGCCCTTCGGCTGTACTGGCCGAAGGAAGAGGCAACAAGCGGCACCTGGAAGGAGCCACCGCTCCAGCGGCTCTGAGGCCGCACCGACGTGCCGTTCTCGCTCGCTAGTCGCCCGATGCGGGAGCGTTCGGTCCAGGAGGCTTGGGGTCCGGCGGGGTGACCATCGGGCCGCCGCTCGTGTAGCCACCGACGAGGCGAGGGATCTGCCCCGGATCGGCCCCATCGGGGAGCCGAGGGGTTCGCCTCCACGGCCACCGCCAACGCATGAACTCATGGTGACACGCCACGGGTGAGCCGAACCGAAGATGCTGCCTCGGTTCCAGAGTCGAGCTCAGGCATTCTGACGGGCATGACAGACCTTGGGGATGCGGCTCGACCAACCTCGTGGTCGCGCGTGATCGTGATGGCGGTCTATGACGACCCCCGCCGTGATCCCACCGTCTCCGCTTGGCACGCCCTGTGGGAAGGCGAGGTCGATCCAACTCAGCCGTTGGGCGAGTTCGACGGAACCCGCGAGGACGCGATCGCGTGGGCACGTTCACGCAAGCCGTCCGAGATCCTCGTGTTCGACCCTGAGACCGGCAAGTTGAGTCCGACCGATCTCTGAATCTGACCGCGCATACGTGCCGCTAAGGGGCGGGTCTCGAGAACGAGACTTCGCTTCAGTTCACCTTTGACATAGGTTCGGTACCGTTCGGCTGTGAGCGGGAGCCCCTGGGCGAGGCTGGTAGCGGTATCGCTGGATTGCTCCGAGCCGCAACGACTCGCGGCCTTCTACCTGGGTCTGCTAGGTGGGCGACAGTTGTGGGCCAAGGAGTCCTCCGCTGGCATCGAGGTCTTGGGCGCTGTACTCGTGGCGCAACGGGTCGAGGGATACAGGCCACCGGTGTGGCCGGGGAAGTCGATCGTTCACCTGGACCTCACCGCCGACGACATCGACGTAGCAGCGGAACGTGCTGTTGGGCTCGGCGCAACGTGGCCGGAGCAACCTGACCCCCGCTGGCGCGTCCTGCTCGACCCTGCCGGCCATCCGTTCTGTCTGACGCCCTTCACCCCGGACATGGTGGCGCTTCCCTCCTGAGCCGAACCGATGTGCCGATCATGTGCGGGTCGCAGTTCGGGCGCGGCGCCCCGGCCGGTTGTGTTCGCTGGCCGGGGCGCCGGTGAGGGTGTTTCGCTGCGCTGCAGGCCGGGCAGGGTCGGGGTGACCTCAGGCTGGATCTGGGCGGCGGGTCAGCCCCTGAAGTCCAGCACCTGCTCGGGCAGTGTCATGCCGTCGGTGAGGTCGAGGCCGTGCACGGAGCGCAGGTGTGCACGGAACCAGACATCGAACGGCTCCTGGGACGTGGCGATCCCCAGCAGGGCGTTGGCGAGGTCGGGTGACTCGATGAGCACGATCGCGACATCGCCGGTGGGGGTGTCTTGGATCCAGACCGACTCGTGGGTGATGGCGTGCTGTCGGCGGGATGCGGCGTGCTGGTCG
>DATCDE010000180.1 GCA_036510875.1 Actinomycetes bacterium | reverse complement strand
GGTCGGTGGTGAACAGCGTGTCGAACTCCCGGTCGGACAGCCCGTGCGGGTGCTCGGAGTCCGGCTGCAGCCGCATCAGGTCGACCACGTTGACCACGCGGACCCTCAGGTCTGGCAGCTCGCGGCGCAGGATGTCGACCGCGGCCAGGGTCTCCAGGGTCGGTACGTCACCGCAGCAGCCCATCACCACGTCCGGCTCCCCGGCGTCGTTCGAGGCGAAGTCCCAGATGCCGATCCCGCGGGTGCAGTGCAAGACGGCGTCGTCGATGGACAGGTAGTTCAGCGACGCCTGCTTGCCGGCAACGATCACGTTGACGTAGTGGCGGCTGCGCAGGGCGTGGTCGGCCACGGACAGCAGCGTGTTCGCGTCCGGCGGCAGGTACACCCGGATGATCCCGGACTTCTTGTTCACCACGTGGTCGATGAACCCCGGGTCCTGGTGGGAGAACCCGTTGTGGTCCTGCCGCCACACGTGCGAGGACAACAGGTAGTTCAACGAGGCCACCGGCCGGCGCCACGGGATGTCCCGGGTGACCTTGAGCCACTTGGCGTGCTGGTTGAACATCGAGTCGATGATGTGGATGAACGCCTCGTAGCAGTTGAACAGCCCGTGCCGGCCGGTCAGCAGGTACCCCTCCAGCCAGCCCTGGCACTGGTGCTCAGACAGCATCTCGACCACTTGGCCGTGCGGGGCGAGGTGGTCGTCGGTGGGCAGCAGCTCGGCCATCCACTGCCGGTCGGTGACCTCGAAGGCGGCCTGCAGCCGGTTCGACGCGGTCTCGTCCGGGCCGAAGATCCGGAAGTCCGCCGGGTTGTCCCGGATCACGTCGCGCAGGTAGCCGCCCAGCACCCGGGTCGCCTCGGCGAACGTCGTCCCCGGCCGACTGACGTCGACGGCGTAGTCGCGGAAGTCGGGCAGGGTCAGGTCGTGCAGCAGCAGCCCCCCGTTCGCGTGAGGGTTCGCGCTCATCCGCCGGTGTTCCTTCGGTGGCAGCGCCGCGAGCTCGGCGATCAGGGAGCCGTCCTCCTCGAACAGCTCCTCGGGGCGGTAGCTGCGCATCCAGGACTCCAGCCGGGCGAGGTGCTCCGGGTTGGTCCGGACCTCGGCCAGCGGTACCTGGTGCGACCGCCAGGAGCCCTCCGCCGGCAGTCCGTCGACCGTCTTCGGACCGGTCCAGCCCTTGGGCGTGCGCAGCACGATCATCGGCCAGCGTGGCCGGGAGAGGTCTCCACCCTCGCGGGCCGCCCGCTGGATCGCGGTGATCTCCTCCAGGACGGCGTCCAGCGTGCCGGCCATCAGCTGGTGCATCTGCTCAGGGTCGTCCCCGGAGACCCAGTGCACCGAGTGGCCGTACCCCTCCAGCAGCGAGGTCAGCTCGTCGTCACCGATCCGCGCCAGTATCGTCGGATTGGCGATCTTGTAGCCGTTCAGGTGCAGGATCGGCAGCACCACGCCGTCGGTGACCGGGTTGAGGAACTTGTTGGAGTGCCAGCCGGTGGCCAGCGGCCCGGTCTCCGCCTCGCCGTCGCCCACGACGCAGCAGATCAGCAGGTCGGGGTTGTCGAAGGCCGCGCCGTACGCGTGTGACAGGGAGTAGCCGAGCTCGCCGCCCTCGTGGATCGAGCCGGGGGTCTCCGGGGCGACGTGGGACGGGATCCCGCCGGGGAAGGAGAACTGCCGGAACAGCCGCTGCAGCCCGACCGTGTTCCGTCCGATGTGCGGGTACACCTCGGAGTAGGTGCCCTCCAGGTAGGCGTTGGCCACCGCGGCCGGTCCGCCGTGACCCGGCCCCACGACGAAGATCGCGTTCAGGTCCCAGTTCCGAATCACCCGGTTCATGTGGGCGTACACGAAGTTGAGCCCCGGCGTGGTCCCCCAGTGCCCCAGCAGCCGCGGCTTGGTGTGCTGCGGCTGCAGCGGCTCGGCCAGCAGCGGGTTGTCGAGCAGGTAGATCTGCCCGACCGAGCCCCCCTGGGTGCCCGGGAGCGCACCGATGGCCC
>DATCDE010000179.1 GCA_036510875.1 Actinomycetes bacterium | reverse complement strand
GGCCGCCGTCGTCGGCCTGGACGTCTACCGGCGGGCGATCGAGGGCCCGGCGGCTCCGGTGTCGTCGACCGACCTCGAGCGCTGGACGGTGGCCCAGGTGGCAGCCCGCACCGGCACCGGCCCCGTTCCGGGCTGGCTGCGCCCGGTGGTGCTCGTCGCCGCGGGGGTCGTCGTGGTGATGGCCCTGGGCAGCGTCGTCCAGGTGGTCCGGATCGGGCACAGCGGCGCCCAGGCCACTTGGACCGGGCGTGTCCCGACCCCCTGACAGGTCGGGACGCGCCCGGTCCGAGGCGGCGTTTGCGTCAGGCGGTCTTCAGCTCGCCGCGGCGGGCGAACAGCGCCGCCCCGCCGAGCAGGAAGATCACCACGCCGCCGCCGATCATCGTCCAGATGATGGGCACGAACTTCACCGACTTGAGCGTGTTGTAGTTGTCCAGGTTGGTCTCGAATTTCGTGACCATCGAGTCGAACCGTTGCATGGTGGTGGAGAACCCCGCGAGCGCGGTCGCGGTGGCCGGGAAGTTCTGCCCGAGGAACGCGTTGAGCTGATCGGGGGTCATCTTCAGCTGGGTGGCCAGGGCGGGCAGCATCTTGGTCTGCATCTCCGTGCCCATGGCGCTGAGCGTGGACAGGGTCTGCTTGGACTGGTCGACGAGGGTCTGCGTGTAGACCGGCTGCAGGTTCTTGTTCAGCTGGTCGGCGTCCGCCGCCTTCTGCGGCAGTGACATGACCAGCGGCAACACCACCAGCGCGGCGCCCAGGACCAGGGCCACGATCGCCCCGGCGCGGGGGGTGACCCAGATCAGGATGCCCGCGATGATCGACAAGATGCCGGCTCCGAGCAGCGCCCACGGCACCGTGGTGGCCGGCAGGTTCTTGGTTGGGATCGCGTCAGCGGACGCGAACAGTGCCTGGTTCGCCTCGAGGGTGTCCATCAGCCCGTTGAACGCCGGGACGGCCTGCGGGATCGTCTGCAGGCCGGCGGCCACGGCCGGGAACTGCTGGTTGATCATGGCCGAGAACTGGTCCGTCGTCATCCCCAGCTGCGCCGACACGGCAGGGATCATCTTGTTCTGCACCTCGGTGCCCACCGCGGACAGGCCGGTCAGGTCCTGCCGGGCCGTGTCGATGGACGACTGCGCCAGCATCGGCCGGAAGTCGTTCATCATGCTGTCGAAGGCCGGGCCGACCTTGAACAGGTTGTTGGCGAAGGTGACGACGATGAACGCCACCCCCACGAGCATGACCAGGATCGCGGACACCTTCCGGACCGTGCCGGGTCCCTGTTTGGCGCTCGTTCGATGGCTGGGGGCGGGTGCTGTCGTCGCACTCATGGCGCGCTTCCTTCGTCGGTGGCTGGGTCTTCAGGCACCCTCGCAGCCCATGCGCCGGGATTTCAGGGGCGAAGGGCCTCCACCGCGGGGTCGAAAGCACACGCCGGGTCCTCGCCGAGTGGGTCCCCGCCGGCCGCGAACGCCCGCGCCCGCGACCCGCCGCACAGGTCGGCGTAGGGGCACGACCCGCAGCGGCCGCTGAACTCGGCCGCCCGGATCTGGCGCAGCAGCGGGTCGTCGCGGTAGATCTCGCGCAGCGGGCGCTCCCGCAGGTTGCCCAGGCCGAGCGGGAGGAACCCGGCCGGGTACACCTCGCCGTCGTGGGCGACGAACAAGATGCCCTTGCCGTCCCGGGTGGCCGCGGTGTGCGCGCTGGGCCGGCGCTGCGCCGGGCCGAGCAGCGTGGTCAGCCGCTGCGCGAGGCCCGCGTAGACCGCGGACTGCGGCGGCTGGCCGCCGGCCCGTCGCTCGGTCACCACCCGCCGGAAGAACGGCGCCTCGACCGTGCGCACGATGAAGCCGTACTGCGACGCGTCGTACAGGAAGTGGCAGACGTCCTCGTGCTCTTCGGCCGTGATCGCGCCCGAGGCGACCCCGCGGCCCACGTGCACCAGGAAGAACACCTCCCAGATGTGCGCGCCGGTGTCCTGGACCAGGGCCGCCACGTCGGCCAGCTCATGCAGGTTCTCCCGCATCACCGTGGTGTTCACCTGCACGGTGAGCCCGGCGTCGACCAGCGCCCGGATCGCGGCGACGGTGTCCTCGAAGTGGTGCTCGATCGCCCGTACGCCCTCGTGGGTGGCCGAGCTGGCGCCGTCCAGGCTGATCGAGACGGCCTTGACGCCGCTGGTCGCGATCCGCTGCACCATCGCCGGGGTGAGCACCGGGGTGACGGACGGCGACAGCGCGGTGGGCACCCCCAGGGACGTCGCGTATTCGACCAGCTCGAACAGGTCCTCGCGCAGCAGGCAGTCCCCGCCGGTGAGGACCAGGATCGGGTAGGGGCGGCCGAAGCCGGCCACCTGGTCGACCAGCGCGCGGCCCTCGGCGGAGCTGAGCTGGCCGGGCAGCGGCTGGGTCTGCGCGGAGGCCCGGCAGTGCCGGCAGGCCACCGCGCAGGCCCGGGTGGTCTCCCAGAACACGAGCATCGGGCGCTGGTCGTAGTCGACCCGTCCGCCGGCTGGGCGCCCCACGGGGTGCCCAGCCGGTCGGTCCCGGTCCGGCTCCTGCTCCTGCACGGTCGTGGCGGTCATGCGGGTCCTCCCGAGAGCGGTGCGGCCCCGGTGAGCCGCGGGACGAGGTCGTGCACGGTGCGTTCGGCCTGGCGGACGCACGAGGCCAGCCCGACCCCGCGGTAGCCGGCCCCGGTGACCCGCAGCCCGGGGTGCGCGGCGAGGGCCCGGTCGATGCGGTCCAGCCGAGCCTGGTGGCCGACGGTGTACTGGGGCATGGCGCGCGGCCAGCGCTGCACGTGCCCCTCCTTGGGCGGCGCCGCGAGTCCCATGGTGCGGACCAGCTCGCGGTGCACGGCGCCGACCAGCTCGTCGTCGTCCATCCCCGCGAACCGCCGGTCGCCGTACCGGCCGACCATGCCGCGGATCAGCACCGTCGCGGGGTCGGCCAGCTGCGGCCACTTCGCGGGCAGCCAGCTGCAGCCGACGAGCAGCAGCCCCTCGACCGGCGGCACCAGGAATCCGGTGCCGTCGAGCTCGCGGGTCAGCGCCTCCCGGGGGTAGACCAGGGTGAGGCTCGCGACGTCGGCGTAGGGCACCTCGGCGGCCGCTGCGGCCGCGTCGGGGGCGATCTCGCCGAGCAGCTGCGCGGTGACGTACGCGGGGGTGGCGAGCACCACCAGGTCCGCCTCGAGCTCGGCCCCCTCGGCGAGCCCGAGGCGGAACCGGTCGCCCACGGCGTGCAGCGCCTCGACCGGCGTGCCGAGCCGGACGTCGACGTCGTCGAGGGCCCCGGCCAGGGCGTCGACCAGCCGGGACAGCCCGCCGTCCAGCGACACCAGCGCCGGGCCGGGCGCCGGTGGGCCGGCCTTGGCGCGCCGCCGCGCGGCCAGCGACACGCTGCGGCTGCCGCGCACCAGCGCGTCGACCTCGGGCACCGCG
>DATCDE010000178.1 GCA_036510875.1 Actinomycetes bacterium | reverse complement strand
GGTGGGTTCCGCCCGCCAGTAGCGGTAGTGGTTTCGGTGGGATCAGCTCAGGAGCAGATGTTGTCCGCGGCCGACCGGCTGGACACCGACGCCGAGGGCGACGCGGTGGGCACCGAGACCGCCTGCACCCCGCTGTAGTCGGTCCCGACCACCAGCTCCAGCACACTGCCGAGCGCCGGGTCCGCCTCGGCCACGGCGCCCTTCACCGCGGCGGTCAGGGTGCGGCCGGACTCGTCGTACGCCGGTGCGTAGCGCACCGTCGTGGCGGCGCTGACCGCGCTCGCCGTGCCGATGCCGTCGACGACGAAGCCCTGCTTCGCCAGCTCGGCGGCGACCTCCGTGGCCCGGCCCGCCGTCCCGGTCGCGTTCAGCACCCGCACGTGCACGGCGCTGGGCGCGGTCTTCAGCGGCGAGCTGGACGGGCTCGCGGTGCTGGCCGTGGCGGCCGGCCAGGGCGCGTCGTTCTTGATCGCGTCGAAGATCTGCTGGGCCTCGGCCTCGTTGACCACGACGGTGGCGTCGTCGCCGCGGGGCTTCCACGGCAGCGTGACGAAGGTGACCCGGCTCGGTGTGATGCCGGCCACACCCTGGGCCAGCTTCCGCAGCGCGTTCAGGCTGCCCAGACCGGGGTCGGTGGTGATGGAGGCGGTGGCCGCGTCGAGGACCTTGAACAGCCGGACCGGGTCGAGCAGCAGCGAGGTCGACTTCACCTCCTGCACCATGGAGGAGAGGAACGCCTGCTGCCGGTTGATCCGGCCGATGTCGCTGCCGTCGCCGAGGGTCTCCCGGGCCCGCACGAAGGCCAGCGCGGTGTCCCCGGTGACCACGTGCGTCCCCGCTGACAGCACCAGCTTGCTCTTGGGGTCGTCCACCGATTCGTTGAGGCAGACCTTGACCCCGCCGAGGGCGTCCACCAGCTTCTTGAACCCGTCGAAGTCCACCACCACGAAGTGGTCGACGTAGATGCCGGTGAGCGCCTCCAGCGTCTTGATCGAGCAGGCCGGGCCGCCGATCCCGAATGCCGCGTTGAAGCGCTGCTCGGAGGGCTGCGCCGTCTTGCCCCGGGCAGCGGGCAGGACGGGATCTGGGTCCAGGTGTCCCGCGGGATGCTCGCCACCAGCGCCCGCTGGCGGTCGGCGTACAGGTGCACGAGCAAGGCCGTGTCCGACCGGGCGCCGGCGATGACCGACGCCGACCCGTACTCGCTGCCCTGGCCGGCCCGGGTGTCGGAGCCCATGACCAGGATGTTCAGCGGCTGGCTCGCTGCTGCCGCGGCGGCGGCCGGTGCCTTGCACGGCCGGGCGGTGCCGAGGGCCCCGGCGACGTCGACCGTGGTGAGGTTGCCCTGCAGGTGCCGGTAGACCAGGACACCGCCCACCGCCACGACGACGAGCAGCAGCGCGACCGCGCCCGCGACCCATCGCCAGGGGTGGTGCGCGCGTCGAGTGGCAGCGGGGTGCGACATGCTCCGGGATCCGTCTCCTGACCGGGTGCGCGTCCGGTGGTGTCGGAGGGACACGGGCTGGCGGCTCGGAGCGCAGGATGAACACGCCAGTCTCGTCGCGCCGGCCGCTTCGCCGGTCCGCGCGCGTCGGCCTCCGCTGATTCGTCCTGATCTGTGCCGATTCGGTGATCTGTGGCAGAGTCCAACGTCGAGCCGCCGTCAAGGCTTCGCCGTGACCGGCCGAAGCACTAACCGACCATTGACGCCGAAGGCCACCGGCCTGGAGAGGAACCACGCGGGGACGGCCGACACAGCTGTGGCCGACCCGGGAAGCCCGCCCCTCACGAGCTGACACGCCAAGGGAAGTCCGCTGCTCATGCGCCTGTTGCCCGCCGCCGCCCTCGTCGTCGCGTTCGTCGTTCCGGTGACCCTCGCGCTGCCGGTCGTCTCCGCCCCGGCCGCGCCGTCCCACCCGGTGGCGCCGCGCCTGCAGCAGTGGCACCTGAACGGCGTCGACCGGGCCGCGCTGCACACCTCCAGCACCGCCAGCGCGGCGAAGCCCAGCGAGGTCGCCGTCCTGACCCCCGAGCTCACCGCCACCGACCGGGTGCAGCCGTTCCGGCTGGCCGGGCTGTCCTGGACGGGTGCCGCGGAGCCTGGCTCGGCGGTGTACGTCCGGTTGCACACCTCCTCCGGCTGGGGCAGCTGGGAGGAGCTGGCGATCAGCGACGACACGCCGGACCCGGGCTCCGCGGAGGGTCGCCTCGGCCATCAGGGCACCGAGCCGATCCTCGCGCCGGGCTCGGACGGCGTGCAGGTCCGCATGGACACCCCGAACGGCACGGCGCCGGCCGACGTGCGGCTGCAGCTGGTCGACCCGGGCACCTCGCCCGCCGACGGCAGCATGCAGCCGACGCACCCGGGCAGCTCCGCGCAGGCGGCCAGCTCCACCCCGCCGATCATCAGCCGGGCCGCCTGGGGTGCTGACGAGAGCCTGCGCAACGGGCCGCCGACGTACATGAGCACGGTCAAGGTGGGCTTCGTCCACCACACGGCGTCCGCGAACAGCTACTGGCAGACGTCCGGCTGGACCCAGGCCGACGCCGCCAAGGACATCCGGGCCATCTACGCCTACGACACGGTCGGCCTGGGCTGGAACGACATCGCCTACAACTTCCTGGTCGACATGGCCGGGCGCATCTACGAGGGCCGCGCGGGGGGCGTCGACAAGGCGGTCATGGGCGCCCACACCGGAGGCTTCAACACCAACAGCTTCGGGGTGGCCGCGCTGGGCAACCTGGACGCCGCCGCGCCCTCGGCCGCCATGGTGACCGGCATCGCCCGGATCATGGCCTGGAAGCTCGACCTGTTCCACCGCAACCCCAACGGCTACCAGTCGCTGGTCTCCGGTGGCTACACCGGCACGAAGTACCCGGCCGGGACGGTGGCCACCATCAAGGCGATCTCGGCGCACCGCGACGTCGTGTCCACCGCCTGCCCCGGCCGCTACCTGTACCCCTACATGGACAGCATCCGGGCCCAGGCCGTGGCGTTCATCGGCGCCGCAGTGTTCGACCCGGCCGTGTCGCCGGCGTCCGGGCTGCCGGGCGCGGCCACCACGGTCACCGCGACCGTGCCGAAGGCGCAGACCTGGACGCTGACCGTGAAGTCGCTGTGCACCGGTGTGACGGCGCGGGTGCTCACCGGGTCGGCCACTGCCGGGGCCAAGATCACCGCGACCTGGGACGGCAAGCTGCAGGACGGTACTGCGGCTCCGCCAGGCGTGTACCAGCTCCTGCTGGAGTCGGCGGCCGGCTCGGACGTCGCCCGCAGCGCCGCGCTGACCTACGGCGTGACCGCCACCGCCGGCGTCCCGGCCACCTGCCTGCCGATCACGCGGCTGGCCGGCACTGACCGCTACGGAACCAGCGTGGCGATCGGCAAGCTGGCCGCCCCGACGGCGACCACCACCGTGCTCGCCTCGGGCGTGACCAGCCACGTGGTCGACGGCCTGGTGGCCGCGCCGTTGGCGAAGTCGCTCGGTGCGCCGCTGCTGCTGTCCGGCGTGGACGCGCTGCCGGCCGGCGTGAGTGCCGACCTGGCCGCGCGCAAGGTCACCACCGTCTACCTGGTCGGTGGCCTCGGGGCCCTCGGCCAGGGCGTCGTTGACGGCCTGCGGGCCCTCGGAATCCCGGCCGCCGGAATCATCCGGCTGGACGGTGTCAACCGGTACGCCACCGCGGCCCGCGTGGCCGCCCAGATCGGGAAGGCCACCGACGTGCTGCTGGCGTCCGGGGACGACGCCCACCTCGTCGACGCGCTCGCCGCAGGCGGACCGGCCGCGGCGACCGGCCGCCCGATCCTGCTCACCCAGGCCGGCAGCGTCCCGCCGGAGACCACCGCCGAGATCAGCAGCCTCGGCGTGACCAGCGTCCTCGTGGTCGGCGGCGAGGCGGCGATCTCCAGCGCCTCCGTGAGCGGCCTGCCGGGCGTGACCAGGGCGGCCGGCACCAACCGGTACGCGACCGCGGCCGCGGTGGCCACCGGGTTCGAGGGGCAGGTTCCCGCGACGTCCATCGTGCTGGGCTCCGGTGACCCGGCGAACCTCGTCGACGCGCTGGCCGGCGGCTCGCTGGGCCAGCTCATGCTGCTCACCCAGCGCACCCAGCTGCCGGTCGAGACGGCGGCCTTCGTCAAGGCCAACGCGGTGCAGCAGGCCCTGCTGCTGGGCGGCACCGGCGCGATCAGCGACACCGTCCGGACGCAGCTCGACCAGGCGGCCGGCTGATGGCCCGGCGCGGGCCGATCGCGGCCCTGGCCGGGTTGGCGCTCGTCGCCGGCCTGATGGGTGCGACGCCGACGGCGCAGGCAGCCACGCCCACCGACCTGCCGGCCTGGTTCGACTTCAGCGGCAGCGGGTTCGGGCACGGGGTGGGCATGTCACAGTACGGCGCCGCGGGCATGGCCAAGGAAGGCAGCACCGCGGCGCAGATCATCACGCACTACTACACGGGCTCGGCCGTGGCCGCCGTCCCGGACGCGATGGACCTGCGGGTGAACCTGCTGCACGCCGTCGCGACGGCGACGATCGGCAGCAAGGCGCTGGCCACCGGGGGTGGCGGCATCGAGCTCGACACGAGCAGCACCCAGGTCAGGGGCACCGCGGCGGACACCTGGACGCTGGGGGTCTCCGGCGCCAACGTCACGGTCAGCCGCGGCGGCGCCGCGGTCGCCGCCGCGCCGCTGGTCACGTTCCACTGGGCCGGCACCCGGGTGCCGAACGCGGCCGGTACGGCCGCGACAGTGCTCACGGTGAACGGCGCCGCCTACCGGTACGGCACCGTGGACGCCCAGGTGGTCGCCGGCAAGCTCGAGGTCGTCAACTCGGTGCGGCTGCACGACGAGTACCTGCTCGGCCTCGGCGAGATGCCGTCGTCGTGGCCGGCGCCCGCCCTGCAGGCCCAGGTGATCGCCTCGCGCTCGTTCGGTCTCGCGAGGTACGCCTCGGGGCTGCGCAGCGCCTGCGCCTGCCACGTCTACGACACCACCTCCGACCAGGTCTTCGTCGGCTACAGCAAGGAGAGCGGCGCCTTCGGGGCCCAGTGGGCGGCCGCGGTCACCGCCACCGACGCGACGCCGACCACTGGCCTCGCGGTCACGGTCGCCGGCCACGCGGTGCCCGCCTACTTCTTCTCCTCCAGCGGGGGCAAGACCCAAAACAGCGAGGACGTCTGGAGCACCGCGCTGTCCTACACGCGCAGCGTCGACGACCACTGGAGCCTCGACCCCACCCTCAACCCCACGTACGCGGCCTGGACCAGGACGTTCACCCAGGCGGCGGTGGCCGCCGCGTTCGGGCTGACGGACGTCGCCAACTGGAAGGTGGTCGCGCGGTACGTCAGCGGCGCGGTCAAGCAGGTCACGGCGACCTCCTCGACGGGCGCCACCGCGACCATCACCGGCGCGCAGCTGTCCAGCCGACTCGGGCTGCCCTCGACGTGGGTCAAGGACAGCGGCGCCCAGCCGACGGCCGCGCTGCTCCCGGTCCAGCGGCTGGCCGGTGCCGACCGCTACGCCACCGCCGTCGCGGTCGGCAAGGTGGCCGCACCCACGGCCACCACGGTGGTGCTGGTCTCGGGCGAGAACGACCACCTGGTGGACGGAATGGTGGCCGGCCCGCTGGCGGCCCAGCTGGGTGCGCCGATCCTGCTGTCGACGTCGTCCGGCCTGCCGGCGGTGACGGCGGCCGAGCTGACCCGCCGCAAGGCGACCACGGTGTACCTGGTGGGCGGGGCGAGCGCGCTCGGCGCCGGCCTGGAGAAGTCGCTTGCGGCGCTGGGTGTCACGACGGTCAAGCGGGTCGCCGGCGCCGACCGGTTCAGCACCGCGGCGGCCGTGGCCCAGGCCATGGGCGTCCCGGCCGGAACCCCGGCCGTGGTCGTCAACGGCACCAGCCTGGCCGACGCGATGGCTGCGGCCGGACCGGCGGCCGGAGCCGGGCGACCGATCCTGCTCGTGCAGACCGGCGCGGTGCCCGCAGCCACCCGTGCCGAGCTCACCGCGCTCGGGTCGAAGGCGGTCACCGTCGTCGGCGGCACCGCGGTGGTGTCCGACGCGGTGCTGGCCCAGCTGCCCACGCCGTACCGGGCCGGCGGCGCCTCGCGCTACGCCACGTCGGTCGCCGTGACCCAGGCGTTCTCCTCGCTGCTGGACATGACCCAGGTGGCGCTCACGGCGGGGTCCGACGGCTCGCTCGTCGACGCCCTCGCGGCCAGCCCGCTGGGCCGGGCCACGCTGTTCACGTCCGCGCAGCTGCCGCCCGAGGTGGCGGCCTGGCTCAAGCAGGCGTCCGGCCTGCAGAAGCTGCTGATCATCGGCGGCACCGGCGTGCTCACCGACCAGGTGGTGGTGGCTGCGGTCACCGCGTTCGGGACCGGCTGACTGGGCCCGACAGCACCCCCGATCGGGGGATCGAGGTGCCCGGTCGGCTGCCGAGGTGGAGAGGGTGAGCCCCCTCGTGCTGGGGGGGCCGTCTCGCGTGCTGGCCGCCGTCCTCGTCGCCGTGCTCGGTCTGCTGGTGCTGTCCGCCGGCGCGGCCCGAGCGGCCGTCGCGGCCCCGGTGACGCCGGATCTCGGCCCGACGATCGACGCCTACCAGCCCTGGGACCCCACCGAGGGGACCACGTGCAAGACCGTCGTCCAGCCCGGCATCGTCGCGATCATGAACGTGATCCGTCGGACCTACCCCGCGTACACGTCGTTCGGCACCCTGCGGGCGTGCAGCACGACCAGCCCCAGCGGGCACCAGGAGGGGCGGGCGCTGGACTGGATGGTCGACTCGCGGGTCCCGGCGCAGAAGGCGGCCGCGGACGCCTTCATCGGCCGGCTGCTGGCCACCGACGCCTACGGCAGCGCCAACGCGATGGCCCGCCGGCTCGGGGTCATGTACCTGATCTACGACAACTGGATGTGGCGGGCGT
>DATCDE010000177.1 GCA_036510875.1 Actinomycetes bacterium | reverse complement strand
CATCGTGCCCTTGGTCGAGCACGACGCCCGCCACGGCCGACAGCTGGTGCCGACCCTGCGCGCACTCCTGGAGCACGAAGGGGTGAACGCCACGCCCGGGCGCTCTACCTGCACCCCAACTCGCTGCGTCACCGGCTGGGCCGCATCGCCGAGCTCACCGGTCGCAACCCGCTGGACTTCGGCGACCGGGTGGCCCTGACCATCGGTCTGTGGGCGTGGGACAAGCGACCACGGGGTCAGCGAGGCGGCTGAGCCGATGGCTGGCTGTGGACGGATCTGGGGAGAACCTGGGGACCGAGGGGTTCTTCCTGTGCACAAGCTGTGGACCGTGGGACTTTCGGCCCTACGTTGATGCGAGTTCCGGGAAAACCCTTGCGGAGCATCGGCTTCACCGACTAGACATAGCCCCACGCCGACGGGAACGGCGGGCCGACCGGGCCGCAAGGTCCGGAGCGGAGGGGAACCGGGAGACCGGCCACCTGACGGGGCTCACGAACTCGGTGGTGTGCGTCACGGAGAGTGGACGGGCGGGTCGGTTCGCCGGCTACGAGGTTGACACCGAGACGCGGACGGGCCCCTCGATCTCATACATCGAGGGGCCCGTTCCCGGTTTCCATGGTGCCCCTCGCCCGTGGACAGCGGGTAACGGACACGCCGCCGCGTGGTGAGCGTCACGCGACCGGTCCGGGGGCCCCTCGGCCGGGGCCCAGGGCTCGGTGGAGAGGATGTCCGCATGGTTCTCGACGTCGCCCAGGTCCGTGCGTCCTTCCCCGCGCTCAGTGCGGGGGTGGCGCACTTCGACGGTCCCGGCGGGTCCCAGGTGCCGACCCAGGTCGGCGCCGCGGTCGCCGACACGCTGTGCTCCGGGGTCGCCAACCGCGGGGTGGTCACCGAGGCGGAGCGGCGGGCCGAGGCGGCCGTCGGGTCGGCACGGGCTGCCATGGCCGACCTTGTCGGGGGCACGCCGGCTGGCGTGGTCTTCGGCCGTTCGATGACCCAGCTGACGTACGACCTGTCCCGTGCGCTCGCGAAGCAGTGGGGGCCGGCGGACGAGATCGTGGTGACCCGACTCGACCATGACGCGAACATCCGGCCGTGGGTGCAGGCGGCTCAGGCGGTCGGGGCGACCGTGCGCTGGGCGGAGTTCGACCGAGACAGCGGCGAGCTGCCGGTCCGCGCGGTTGCCGACCTGCTCTCCGAGCACACCCGGCTGCTCGCCGTGACGGCGGCGTCCAACCTGCTGGGCACCCGACCGGATGTCGCTGCGATCGCCGCGGCCGCGCACGGCGTCGGCGCGCTGGTCTACGTGGACGGCGTGCATCTCACGCCGCACGTCCCGGTGGACATGGCCGCCATCGGCGCGGACTTCCTCGCCTGCTCGCCGTACAAGTTCTTCGGACCGCACCTGGGCGCGGTGGTCGCCGACCCGGCGCTGCTGGAGACGATCCACCCCGACAAGCTGCTGCCGTCAGCGGACGTCGTCCCCGAGCGGTTCGAGCTCGGCACGTTGCCCTACGAGCTGCTCGCCGGCACTACGGCCGCGGTGGACTTCATCGCCGACCTGGTCCCCGGAACCGGTGACCGTCGGTCCCGGCTGCTCGCCTCCATGGCCGAGGTGGACGCCTACGAGGACGTCCTGTTCGACCGGCTGCGGGCGGGACTGGTGGCGCTGGACGGCGTCACGCTGCACGGAGCGCCGGACCGCCGAACGCCGACCGCGCTGTTCTCCGTGCGCGGCCGAACGCCGCAGGAGGTCTACGAGCTGCTCGCCGAGCGGAAGGTCAACGCCCCGGCCGGCAGCTTCTACGCCATCGAGGCGGCGCGCTGGATGGGCCTGGGCGATGCGGGTGCGGTCCGGGCCGGCCTGGCGCCTTACACGAGTGCCGAGGACATCGACCGGCTGCTCGCGGCGGTGGCGGAGGCGTGCCGGTGAGCCGCGCCGTCCTCGTCACGGGCGGGTCGCGCGGGATCGGCCGGGCGGTGGCCCAGGCGTTCGCGGCGGCGGGCGATCGGGTGGCGGTGCACTACTGGAGGTCCGAGGGCCAGGCCGCCCGGACCCTGGACGGGCTGCCCGGCGACGGACACCTCGCCGTGCGAGCCGACCTGGCCGACCCCGAGCAGACCCTGCGCGCCGTCGACGCCGCGGCGGCCGGGCTCGGCGGCCTGGACGTGCTGGTCAACAACGCCGGCGTGTTCCTCGCCCATCCTCCGACGGGCACCACCTACCTCGACTGGCAGCAGGCCTGGGCGGCCACGCTGGCGGTCAACCTGCAGGCCGCGGCCAACTGCACCTTCTGCGCCGTCCCGCACCTCATCGCCGCTGGAGGTGGTGCGGTCGTCAACGTCTCCAGCCGCGGCGCCTTCCGAGGGGAGCCGAACGCACCCGCCTATGCGGCGTCCAAGGCCGGGCTCAACGCCTTCGGCCAGTCGATGGCGGTCGCGCTGGCCGGTCATGGCATTTCGGTGAGCACGGTGGCGCCCGGATTCGTCCAGACCGACATGGCCCGTGAGGCGCTCGACGGGCCGGGCGGTGACGCGGTGCGCGCGCAGTCCCCGTTCGGCCGCGTGGCCAGGCCCGAGGAGGTGGCCACCGCGGTGCTTTGGCTGGCCTCGCCCGAGGCCAGGTTCTCCAGCGGGACGATCGTCGACGTCAACGGAGCCTCGTACCTGCGCAGCTGAGCGGGCAGGCGCCGGCCTATCGCGGAGCCACCAGCAGCGACTGCGCGCCAACCCCCACCGGGCCGTCGACGTCGGACAGCACGGACGTCGCGAGGCCGACGCCGCCGTCGGAGATCGTGGTGACGGCGTCCAGGCAGATCCACTCACCCGCGGGGATCCGGTGCAGGTGCACGGTGAGCTCGGGGTTGATGAAGTGCCACCTGCGCTGGTCCAGCTCGCTGGAGATCCCGCTGCCGGAGTCCGCCACGGCCATGACCCTTTGTAGGCCGGTGGGCTCCTCGTCGGGGACCAGCGGGTGGCGCAGCCGGGTCCAGACCGCGCCCGGGCCGGGCTGGTCGAACCGGCCGCCGGTCGTACGCCACTCCACGGCCGACAGGTAGCCGTCGATCCAGCCCTCGGGTGTCTCCCAGTCAGTCGTCGGGTCGGGCAGCGGGGCCGGCATCGGGTGCCGGGGCGCGATGTGCACACCCGCGGACCGCTGGACCCGCCACGCGGTCGCCCTCGCGACGGTCCGGCCGCCGGCCGCGAGGCTGGCTTCCACGAGCTCGACCCGCCGCCCTGGACGGGCCACCCGCGAGGTGAGCACCAGCTCGCCGACCGGGATCCCGCCGAGGATCTCGACGGTCACCCTGGCCACCACGGCGTCCTCGCGCGGCTCGCACTGCTCGACCGCCCGAGCCAGCAGCGCGCCAGGCGGGCCGCCGTGCTGGTGCCGGGCGTCCCACGGGCCGGTTGTGTTCACCGTGGCCCGCCAGCGGTCGTCGCCGAGTGGGACGTAGAACGAGTCGGTCACCGGACGAACGTAGCCGACCAGCGCGTCGACCAGCGCGAACCTTCGGCGCACCATTCGTGCACCGTCGATCACCGGGGAGCAGGCCTCGGTCGACCCGGACGAGCTGCGGAAGGTGAGCCCGGCCGAGCACCCGGCGGCCTTCGGTGCGTTCGTCGCCGGGGTGTTGGCCGACGACGACGAGCTTCGCGAGCAGCGCGCCGACCTGAACGAGGTCGTCGGCGCCGGATCCTCAGCACTGTGCTGATGCCGGGGCCGGGGACTCCCGTCAGCCCAGCGGACTGAGGGCGGCTCGGCCGGCCTCGAGCCGGGCGACCGGGATCCGGAACGGCGAGCACGAGACGTAGTCCAGGCCCACCTCATGGAAGAAGTGAATCGACTCCGGGTCCCCGCCGTGCTCGCCGCAGACGCCCAGGTGCAGATCCGGCCGGCGGGCCCGTCCACGTTCGACCGCGATGCGCACCAGCTCGCCGACTCCGTCGGCGTCCAGGGTCTCGAAGGGGGAGACCGTGAAGACGCCCTTCTCCAGGTAGGCGGCGAAGAACGCGGCCTCCACATCGTCGCGGGAGAATCCCCACGTGGTCTGGGTGAGGTCGTTGGTGCCGAACGAGAAGAACTCGGCCACCTCCGCGATGCGGCCGGCGGTGAGCGCGGCCCGCGGCAGCTCGATCATGGTGCCGATCGGGATGGAGAGCGCGACCCCCTCGCGCGCGGCGATGTCGGCGATGATCCCGTCCGTCTCGTCGCGGATCAGGTGCAGCTCCATGACCGAGCCGACGAGCGGCACCATGATCTCCACGCGTGGGTCGCCCCCGGCCTGGATCCGGCTGGCCGCGGCCTCGGCGATCGCCCGCACCTGCAGGGCGAACAGGCCAGGGACGACGAGGCCCAGCCGGACCCCGCGCAGCCCCAGCATCGGGTTGGACTCGTGCAGCCGCTCGACGGCGGCCAGCAGCCGCAGGTCACCCTCGTTCGGCTCGCCGCGCTCCTCGGCGAGCGCGACCCGGACCAGCAGGTCGGCCCGGTCCGGCAGGAACTCGTGCAGCGGGGGGTCGAGCAGCCGGATGGTTACCGGCAAGCCGTCCATGATCTCGAGCAGCTCGGTGAAGTCGGCGCGCTGCAACGGCAGCAGCGCGGCCAGCGACTCCGCCCGCGCCTCGGTCGACTCGGCCAGGATCACCCTCTCGATGAGCACCCGGCGCTCGCCGAGGAACATGTGCTCGGTCCGGCACAGCCCGATGCCCTCGGCGCCCAGGTGCCGCGCTCGAGCGGCGTCCTCGGCGGTGTCGGCGTTGGCCCGCACGCGCAGCCGCCGCGCGGCGTCGGCGTGGGCGAGCAGCCGGTCCACCGCGACGACCAGCTCGGCGGTCTGCTCGTCGGCCCCGTCCAGGGCGGCGGCCAGTCCCACCTCGAGGTAGCGGACCACGGGTGACGCCACGACCGGCAGCTCACCGACGAACACCTCGCCGGTCGACCCGTCGATCGACAGCACGTCGCCCTCGACCACCTGGTGGCCACCGGCCCGCGCGACCCGAGCCACCGGGTCGACCTCCAGCGACTCTGCTCCGCACACCGCCGTCTTGCCCATGCCGCGGGCGACCACGGCCGCATGAGAGGTCTTGCCCCCGCGCGACGTCAGGATCCCGGCTGCGGCGATCATGCCCTCGAGGTCGTCCGGGTTGGTCTCCCGGCGCAGCAGCACCACCTGCTCGCCTCGCGCCGTCCACTCCACGGCGGTGGCCGCGTCGAAGACCACCCGGCCGACCGCCGCTCCGGGGGAGGCGGCCATCCCACGGGTCATCGCCGTTCGAGGGGCGGTGGCATCGAACTGCGGGAACATCAACTGGGCCAGTTGCCCGCCGGACACTCGGACGAGCGCCTCGTCCAGCGTGATGAGTCCCTCGTCGACCAGCTGGACGGCGATCCGGAAGGCGGCCGCTGCGGTCCGCTTGCCTACCCGGGTCTGCAGCATCCACAGCTTGCCGCGCTCGACGGTGAACTCGATGTCGCACAGGTCCCGGTAGTGGGTCTCCAGGCGCCGCATGATGGCCCGCAGCTCCGCGTAGGAGGCCGGGTCCAGGGTGGCGAAGTCCTCGAGTGACAAGGTGTTGCGGATGCCGGCCACCACATCCTCGCCCTGCGCGTTTTGCAGGTAGTCGCCGTACACCCCCTGCCGGCCGGTGGCCGGGTCGCGGGTGAAGCAGACGCCGGTCCCGGAGGTCTCGCCCAGGTTGCCGAACACCATGGCGACCACGTTGACCGCCGTGCCCAGGTCGTGCGGGATCCGCTCGCGGCGGCGGTACAGCCGGGCCCGCTCGGTGTTCCACGACTCGAAGACCGCCCGAACGGCGAGGTCTAGCTGCTCGCGCGGGTCCTGGGGGAACTCGCGGCCGGTGTGCTCGAGGACCATGGCCTTGAACGTCTCCACCAGGCCGTGCATCGCGTCGGCGCCGAGGTCGACGTCGGCGGTGACGCCGGCCGCCGCCTTCGCGGCGTCAAGCGCCGAGGCGAACATGTCGCCCTCGATGCCCAGGACCGTCTTGCCGAACATCTGGATCAGCCGCCGGTAGGAGTCCCAGGCGAACCGCGGGTTGTTGGCCGCCTCGGCCAGGCCCTGCACCGAGTAGTCGTTCAGCCCGACGTTGAGGACCGTCTCCATCATCCCGGGCATGGAGAACTTCGCCCCGGACCGCACGCTGACCAGCAGGGGGTCGGACACGTCGCCGACCCGCCGTCCGGTGATGTCCTCGAGGCGCCGCAGCGCCATGGTCACCTGGACCCTCAGCGCGGCCGGCTCCACGCCGTCCGCCAGGTACTCGCGGCAGGCCTGGGTCGTGATCGTGAAGCCGGGAGGTACCGGCAGGCCGAGCCTCGTCATCTCCGCCAGGTTGGCGCCCTTGCCCCCGAGCAGATCCTTCTGGTCCTTGTCACCCTCGGTGAAGTCGTACAGGTACGTCGTCACAGCAGAACCTCCGGGTGGGCCAGGTGCTGGGTGCTCGGTGTCGGGCGATCATGCCCTGACTGTGGGTGCGGCGTCATGCCGGGGCCCAGCCTGTGGAGCGGCGCGGACCATCAGCCGGACCGCAGGGCGAGGGCGAGCAGGACGTCGGCGCCGCCGCCGGGGGTGCGTCCGGACCGCCGCACCGCCCGGAACCGTCGCCGCAGCGTCAGCTCCGCGGTCGGACGGCGACCAGCCGGCCGTCGGCCAGCTCCGAGCTCACGGCCAGCCGGCTGAGTACGGCCGCCCCCTCGCCGGCGGTCGGCCGGTGCCCGTGTGCGGCGAGGGCACGCTCCAACGCCTCCCTGGTCCCTGAGCCGCGCTCCCGCAAGATCAGCGGGCGGCGACCAGCTCGGCCGCGGAGCGCGGCCGTCGGCGACGGGCCTCGGAGTGGGCCGGCGCCACCACGACGACCAGCTCGTCGTGGCCGACCGTTCGCGCGCGCAGCCCGGACGGGGCGCGCGAGCCCTCGACGAAGCCGATGTCCGCCTCGCCGTCCCGGACCGGGGCGGCCACGGTCGCCGAGTTGGCCACCCGCAGTGCCATGGACGACGAGGGCTGGACGGCGTGGAAGCGGACCAGCCACACGGGGACGAGATGGTCGGCGACCGTCATCGACGCGGCGACCCGGAGGCGGTCCTCCCGCTCGTCGCGCAGGGCGGCGACACGCGGGGCTCAGCGCGGCGACGTCATCGAGCTGGTGAGCTGCTACAGCCGGGACGAGTCGAAGCGGGAGGCCTTCCGTGACGAGTTCGGCATTCCCCGATCGGCGGCGACCCTCGAGGAGCTGCTGGCGGACGACGAGGTCGAGGGCATCCTGCTGACGACTCCCAACGACACGCACCGCCCCCTGATCACCCAGGCGCTGGAGGCGGGAAAGCCGGTCTACATGGACAAGTCGATCGCACACACGCTGGATGACGCCGTGGCGATCCGCGACGTCGTGGAGGAGTCGGCGTGGTGTTCGCAGTGGGGCACAGCTCGCGGCGGCTGTCCGGACACCGGCAGATGCGCCAGTGGATCGACAGCGGCGACCTCGGCCCGGTGTCGCTTGCCGAGGCCAACTTCTCCAACGAACGCGGCCTCGAGCTCACGCCGGCCACCTGGCGGTACAACGCGAGCAAGAGCCCCGGCGGTGCCTTCATCCAGCTCGGCGTGCACCACGCCGACACCCTGCAGCACCTGCTTGGCCCGGTCCGCTCGGTGCAGGCCGCCGCACGGCGCCTCTACACGCAGGCCGAGGTGCCGGACGCGGTCATGGCGATCCTGGAGTTCGAGTCCGGGTCGCTTGGCTACCTCGTCACCGGCTGGGCGTCACCCGGCGTCTACACGCTGACTCTGCAGGGCACCAAGGCCAACCTCATTTACGACCTGGACTTCACGCACTGGGATGCCGCCGATGAGGTGGACGACTTCAGAACGTTGCTGTCACAGACCTATGGCGAGGCGAAACGGACCCCGTTGGACCTCCCCCGCACGGACATGTTCCGCGAGCAGCTGGAGGAGTTCGCGTTGGCGATCCGTGGCCAGGCCCAGGTGGAGGTAGGGGCCACCGAAGCGGTCCGAGCTCTGGCGGTCGTGGAGGCCGTGCTGCTCTCCAACTCCCGTAACGGCGCTGCCGTGGAGATCTCCGAGGTCCTCGACGCCGCCGGTGAGCGCATCGGAGCCCCGTGAAACCGACGGTGGTCCGGTCGGCGACACTGGAGTTCGCGGCGCTGCCCGGCCGTGCCTCGGCGGATCCGTTCCGGGCCGTCGCCGGCCTGGACGACGCGAACGTCAGCGTTCGCATCGTCCGGCTGGTCCACGACCCGAACCGGGCGCCGCACGTCCACGCCCACTCGGCCGAGGCGGGTACGTCGTCTCCGGGCACGGTGCACTCTGGGCGGACGGCGAGCACACCCCACTGCAGGCTGGCGACACCGTGCTCATTCCCGCGGGTACCCCGCACGCCACGCTGCCCGACCCGGGAGCCAAAGATGCTGCTCGTCTGCTTCTCACCGCATCCCGACCTCGTCATGAACATCGAGGAGCTGGCCGGGCCCCTGGCCTAGCCCCGACCCAGCCGGAGGAGCCAGCATGCGGGCGGTGACCGCACACGGGCTGCGGCTGCTCGGTCATCACGACCTGGCCGGCAGCGGCGACGCCATGCAGGTGCTGCGTCACGAGCATGCGCTGTACGTGCGGCACCATGGCCCGAGCGGCCAGGGCACGTCCATCCTTGACGTGACCGATCCCGCGGCGCCACGCCTGGTCGGCCAGTGGTCGGCGCCACCCCGCACCCACACCCACAAGGTCCAGGTGGGGGACGGTCTGCTGCTGGTCAACCACGAGGACTTCCCGTTCCGCGGCCAGGGGGGAACCTCCGCGGGCCTCGCGGTCTACCGGCTCGACGACCCCCTGGCCCCACACAGATCGGTTCTGGCGCTCGGGCGGCCGCGGGGTGCACCGGATCGTGTACTCCGGTGGCCGCTACGCCTACCTGTTCGCCACGCCCGAGGGCTTCGACGAGCGGATCTGGGTGGTGCTCGACCCCACCGACCCCACCGACCCGGTCGAGGCCGGCCGCTGGTGGTGGCCGGGCCAGTGGGTCGGCGGCGGTGAGCGGGCCGGCTGGCCGTGGGGACGGCGATATGCCGCGCACCACGCGCTGCTCGACGGTGAGCGGGCGTACCTCGGCTACGACGACGCGAACATGGTCGTGCTCGACGTCGCCGACCCGTGTCATCCTCGGCTGGTGAGCACCTTGTGCTGGGATGGCGGCAGCACGCACACCTTCCTGCCGTTGCCGGGCCGCAAGCTCGTGGTCGCCACGGACGAACAGGTGACCCCCGGCCCCGACGCTCCCGTACGCGCGATCCGGCTGATCGACGTGGCGGACCCGGAGCGTCCCGCGGCCGTCGGCGTCGTGCCGCCTCCGGACCCGGAAATGGCGCGGCCCGATGCCCGCCTCGGTGCCCACAACGTGCACGTGAACCGCCCAGGCTCGTACGTCAGCGAGCGGCTCGTCTTCGCCACCTACTTCAGTGCCGGGCTACGGGTCTACGACCCCGCCGAGCCCGGGAACCCCGTCGAGGTGGCGCACTTCGTGCCGGAGGCCGCTCCCGGGCAGGCCGCGGCTCAGTCCAACGACGTCTTTGTGGACTCGGGCGGACTCGTCTATCCCACCGACCGAGTGGGTAGAGGTGTGGTCATTCTGGAGCCGGAACCCGAGCTGGCCCAGCTGATGACCTCCGCCCGGACATGACCGACCTGAAGCCGCACCGCACCGTGACGGTCCCGGCCGCGCGCCTGGTGCGATGGGCGCAGGGGTTCGAGGCTCGCCATGGGACGGCGACGGTTCAGACAACGCCCGACGTCCTGGTGCTGACCGGTGCGGACGGCGCGACAGCTGAGATGGCCGTGTCGTTCCCTCCCTGGCCGGTAGCAGAGGGGGCGGCGTCGGAGCGCGCCAGAGCCCTGGCCGACCACGTGCTGGCCGCGCGCTGCGTGCTGGTGCTGCTGGTTCGCCGCGGCGGATACGTCTGCGCTGTGCTCGATGGACCCAAGGTCAAGAGCTCCAAGGTGGGCCGGGGTCAGGTGCACGGACGGACCTCGGCCGGCGGCTGGTCGCAGCAGCGTTACGCGCGACGCCGGGAGAACCAGACTGACCAGCTGGTCCGTCGCGTGGCCGAGGTTTCCGCGGGCCTGGCTGTGGGGGCCCGTTGTGCCGCGCTGGTCACCGGAGGCGACCGAGCCCTGGTGGAGCGGGTCCTCGCCGATCCTCGGCTGTCGCCGGTCGCTGGGCTGCCCCGAGGCGTGTTCCTGGACGTCGTCGAGCCGCGAGCCGCCATGGTCCGGGACCTGCCCGAGCTGGTGACGCAGGTCCGGGTCTCGGTGGTCGAGATCACGCCGAGCGGCTGACTCGCGCGGGATCTTCGTCCCAGTGCCGGAGCACCGGCGTGCACTTGGTGTGGAGAGCGTGTGGAGACCGTTCCGCGGCCCTTGAACCGCCCCTCGTTCCAGAGATACCCCCGGAGGTAGTCAGCGGGGGCCGGGTTGGGGCGAGGAGGAGAGATGACCGCAACGTTCGTGCCGCGGAGGTCCCCGGCGGAGAGCCGTCAGATCCGCTGGACCCGGCACGCCGTCCAGGCCACCGCTGTCATCGCCGTGGCTGGCGTGGTCTGGAAGCACGCGTTGGCCGGCCCCGGATCGACCTCGGCCGAGGCGTTCTGCCCGTTCGGCGGGTTCGAGACCGCCTGGACCTGGTTCACTACCGGCCGGACGGTCGCGCACGTGCACCCGGCCAACCTCGTGCTGGCCGGAGTCGTGGTCGTCCTTGCCCTGGCCGCCCGCGGCATGTTCTGCGGGTGGGTGTGCCCGCTCGGCTCCATCCAGGAAGGCATCCACGCCGTCGCCGACCGGGCTGTCTCACGGGTACCTGCGCTGCGTCGCATCCGGCGTCGCACGGCCTCGAACCTGTGGCTGCACCGAGCCGACCGGGTGCTCCGCTACGGCCGGTACGTCGTTCTCGGAACGCCTCCGTGTCGACTGACTCTCGGCGTTCGAGGTACGTCCGGGTGGATGGCTTGAATGCTGGGAATCGGCGACGACCTCAACCGGTCTGAAGTGCACCTGATCGGCATTTCGCGAGCCCTCGGAGGCACGCCGGTGGTGCGTCTACGCGCCATCTGGGAGCTGATCGGACGACTGAACGATGACGACGGTCATGCCGGTGTCGCTACCTGACTCGTGTTGCTCGCCCGGTGCCAGCAGGACGGCTTCGCCTGACCCGATCCGATGACGACTACCGTCCTCGGCACTGACCCATCCCTCGCCGGTGGCCAAATCAACAACCAGGGCTGCGCCGCCCTGGGCGGCCCGGATCCATTTTCGCGGAACCGCCGCAACTCCAGGAGAGGCCATGGTCACCAAGTCGTCGCCCGCCCCGGTTGCCGGATCGTGTGCTGGCATCACTGGCAAACCTGACCGTGCCTGAATGTACCGCCGAGAACCCCACCTTTTGCCGTACTGGCCGGATACCCCTGTGGGTATGCTGGCCCGGATCGCCGGCGTTCGGCGGGTGTGGTGCGGCCGACCGGCCCGGTGAGGAGCGACCAGTGCGTGACTGGCCCCTGCGGCGATGGATGGTGGCCGCGGTCTCGGCCGTGGTGACCGTGGTGGTCATCGGCGTCCCGACCCTGCTGATCCCGAACCCGGTCTTCGGTCGCGCGGTTCCGGTCACCTGGTGGGCTTGGCCGGTGCTGGTGGTCACCGCGGTCCTGTCCGGGCTGGTCGCGGCCACCTACGTGGCTCGACCCGGCGCCGCGGTTGTGGCCGACGAGACGACGCCCATGCGCACGAGCGTGGCCCGTGGCTTCCTGGCCTACCTCGCGGTCGGCTGCCCGGTCTGCAACAAGATCGCCCTGCTCGCGCTGGGTGCGACCGGGGCGGTGCGCTGGTTCGCACCGTTCCAGCCCTTCCTGGGGCTTGCCGCCGTCGCGCTGCTCGGCTATGCGCTGCGTCGGCGGCTGACCGGTGAGCGGGCCTGCCCGGTCACCGTGGCGCTCCCGGCCGAGGCCGAGCCGGTGACCGAGCCGAGCTGACCTGCGAGGTCAGTGCGACAGCGGCTGCTTCGCCTTCGAGGTGCTCAGCCCGACCAGCCGGTACAGCGGGCAGAAGCCGACTGCCGCGGTCACGAGCAGGACGGCCGCGATGACGAGAAGGACGATTCCGAGGACCGAGCCGGCGCCCACCGAGAAGCCGACGATGGCGGCAACCACGGCGAGGACGACCCGGATGACTCGGTCGGCTGTTCCCACGTTGGCGGTCATGGCGATGTGCTCCTCCGGTCCGGGCGCCGGACCCACGACGGGGCTTCGCAGGGGATCCGGCGCGCTGGTACCGATGATACCCCCCGGGGTACCTGGGCGCAGGGTCCTTCGTCCTGCCTGCCTGGTCTTCAGCGCCCGGTGAGGAACGCGGTGATCCCGGCGGCGATGCCGACCGCAGCCCTCTGACGGAACGCCGCCGAGGTGAGGCGTGCGGCGTCTGCCGCGTTGCGCATGTTGGCGCACTCGATGAAGACCTTGGGCACGGTCGACAGGTTGAGCCCGCCCAGGTCGGTGCGCACCGTCAGGCCGTTGGTGGCGATGTACGTGGCCGTGTGCTCGCCGGTGCCGGTCGCGTACCCCGAGCGGACGTCGAGGGCCAGCTGGTAGGACGGCTTGACGATGCTGCTATTGGTGCCGATGCTGCCGGGCGCGATGACGTGGAACCCGTACCCGGTCGACGGGCCGCCGTCCGCGTGGATCGAGATGGCGGCATCGGCATGCGCCTCATTGCCGATCGCCGCTCGGACGTTGATACATGGTCCGACGCCGGCACTGGACGACCGGGTCAGCACGACCTTGGCCCCCTGGGCCCGCAGGATCGACGCCAGCCGCAGTGCGACGTCCATCGTGAAGGCGTACTCGGGGTAGCCCCCGTTGGTCGCCGTGCCCGTCGTGTCGCAGGGCTTGCGGAAGGTGCCCGCGCTGACTAGCTGGTTGATGATCTCCGGGTGCGCCGCGTTCCCCCCGTTGTGTCCGGGGTCGATCACGACGACCTTGCCGGCCAGGCTTCCGCTCGTGGTCGAGGGGGGCAGTGCGGCCACGGACGTGGTGGTTGACGGGGCGGTCGGGGCGCGTGCAGAGGCGGTGGCGCGTGCAGAGGCGGTGGCGCGAGGGGAGGTGATGGCCACCGGGCTGTGCGTCGCCGTCGGGGTGGGCCGGACCGACGGAGTGCGGGACGGCGTAGGCGTCGGGGTCGGGGTCGCCATGCTGGAGCTGAACGGCGTGACGGACCGGGCCGGAGCGGAGGCCGCCGTGCTGGGGGGAGCGCAGCCGGTCAGCGCGACCCCGGCGAGCACGGTGGCGGCGGCCACCCGTCGTCCGATGGCGGTGCTGGTCACGCTGGCTCCCGTCGTCCGGCTGCTACCTGGGCGGCACTAGTCGACCACATCGGCCCACGCCGGTCGGCAGGCCACCCGCCGGGCCGACCAGGTTCGGACGTTAGTTCAGGGCCACCAAACTCCTCTGGGAGATGGCTCAGAGTGTTGCGGGATCCGGTGACGGAAGCAGGCAAGACGTGGATGATTGACCCGGTCCTGAAGGGAGCAAGGGTGATGGCTGACGAGCTGGTGTCCTACGCGAGCGGTGTGTCGGACGTGCCGCTGCTGGGCGAGACCATCGGAGAGAACCTGGCCAGGACGGTGGCCCGGTTCCCCGACCGTGAGGCCCTCGTGGACGTGCCGACAGGGCGGCGGTGGACCTACGCCGAGCTCGACCGGGCGATCGACGAGCTGGCAGGCGGCCTGCTGGAGCTCGGGGTGGCCAGGGGCGAGCGGGTCGGGATCTGGGCACCCAACTGCGCCGAGTGGGTGCTGGTCCAGTACGCGACCGCCCGCCTCGGCGCGATCCTCGTCAACATCAACCCCTCCTACCGCAGCCACGAGCTGCAGTACGTGCTGGCGCAGTCGGGCATCCGCACGCTCATCACGTACCCCGAGCACCGCGGCAGCGACTATGTCCAGATGGTCGAGCTGGTGCGGGCCGAGTGCCCCGCGCTGCGCGAGGTCGTGGTCATCGGCCGCTCGTCGTGGGACGCGCTGGTCGAGCGCGGGCGCCAGGTGAGCACCGAGCGGATCCGGGCCCGCGAGGCCGACCTGTCGTTCGACGACCCGATCAACATCCAGTACACGTCCGGCACCACCGGGTTCCCCAAGGGCGCCACGCTGACCCACCACAACCTGCTCAACAACGGCTTTTTCGTGGGCGAGCTGGTCGCCTACTCGGAGGCGGACCGGATCTGCCTGCCGGTGCCCTTCTACCACTGCTTCGGCATGGTCATGGGCAACCTCGCGGCGACGGCCCACGGGGCGTGCATGGTGATCCCGGCCGGCGGCTTCGACCCCGCGGCGACGCTGCGCGCGGTCGAGCAGGAGCGCTGCACGTCGCTGTACGGCGTGCCCACCATGTTCATCGCCGAGCTGGGGCTGGCGGACTTCGGCAGCTACGACCTGTCGTCGCTGCGAACCGGGATCATGGCCGGCTCGCCGTGCCCGGTCGAGGTGATGAAGCGGGTCATCAGCGACATGAACATGGCCGAGGTGTCGATCTGCTACGGCATGACCGAGACCTCGCCGGTGTCGACCCAGACCCGTATGGACGACGACCTCGAGCGCCGCACCGAGACGGTGGGACGCGTCATGCCGCACCTGGAGGTCAAGCTGGTCGACCCGGTCACCGGCCTGCCCGTGCGCCGCGGCGAGCCGGGCGAGCTGTGCACCCGGGGCTACTCGGTGATGCTCGGGTACTGGGAGGAGCCGGGCAAGACCGCCGAGACGATCGACGCGGGCGGCTGGATGCACACGGGCGACTTGGCGGTCATGCGCGAGGACGGCTACGTCAACATCGTCGGCCGGATCAAGGACATGGTCATCCGCGGCGGCGAGAACGTGTACCCCCGGGAGATCGAGGAGTTCCTCTACAGCCACCCGGACATCGCCGACGTGCAGGTGATCGGCGTCCCCGACGCCAGGTACGGCGAGGAGCTGATGGCCTGGGTGCGGATGAAGGAGGGCCGCCCCGACATCACCATCGAGGAGCTGCGGGCGTTCTGCACGGACCGGCTGGCCCACTACAAGATCCCTCGCTACGTCCGCGTGGTCGACGAGTTTCCGATGACGGTCACCGGGAAGATCCGCAAGGTCGAGATGCGCGAGGTCGCCGTCCACGAGCTGGGGCTGGAGGCGGTCGCGGCGGAGCGGCACGCCTGACCCAGGCCGGTTTCCGGTTGACCCTCACGCGACGTGAGCCCCTACCGTCGTCTGCGTGGAGAGCTACTCGGTGGGTGACGTGGCGGCCCTGTCCGGGGTGACGGTCCGCACGCTGCACCACTACGACGAGATCGCGCTGCTCGTGCCGAGCCAACGGTCGGCGTCAGGCTACCGGCTCTACGACCGGGACGACCTGGAACGGCTGCAGCGCGTCCTGGGCTACCGGGCGCTGGGGCTCCCGCTCGAGCAGATCGGTCGGCCGCTCGACGAGCCGCCTGTCGACCAGGTTGCCCAGCTGCGCGACCGGCACCGGGCACTGTCCGAGCAGGTCGACCGGCTGCGTCGGCAACTCGCTGCGATCGAGAAGACGTTGGAGGCACACGAGATGGGGATCAGGCTCACGCCGCAGGAGATGTTCGAGGTGTTCGGGGACGACGACCCCACGCGGCACGCCGCCGAGGCGGAGGAGCGGTGGGGCGACACCGACGCCCACCGCGAGTCGCAGCGCCGCACCTCGGCCTACCGCAAGGAGGACTGGCTGCGGCTGAGGGCCGAGAGCGAGGCGATCGAGCAGCGGCTGCGCGACACGATGTCGCAGGGGCTGCCGGCCACCAGTGAGGCGGCGATGGACGCCGCGGAGGCGCACCGCCGGCACATCGACGACACGTTCTACCCGTGCAGCCATGCGATGCACCGGGGGCTGGCCGACATGTACCTCGCGGACCCTCGGTTCACCGCGCACTACGACGACCAGGCCCCCGGCCTGGCCCAGTACGTCCACGATGCCATCCACGCGAACGCTGACCGCGCGGGGCGCTGACGCCTGGACGCGCGGCGCCGCCCGGCCTGGGAGGATGCTGCCCCAGACGCGACGCGAAGGCGAGAGCTATGACATCGGAGCAGCGGGCACCGTCGCCGGGCTTGCGGGACGACGACGAGGTCCCCCGTGCCGTCCGGGTGGCGGCCGCGTGGTCGTGGCGGCTGCTGGTCGTCGCGGCGGCCGTGGTGGCCGTGGTGCTCATGGTCAACCGGCTCAAGCCGCTGTTCCTCTCGCTGTTCATCGCGCTGCTGTTCGCCGCGCTGCTGTCGCCCGCCGTCCGGGCGGTGCAGCGGCTGGTTCGGTCCAGAGGCGCAGCAACTGCGATCGTGCTCATCGCCGGGATCGCCTTGCTCGTGGCGGTCGGGTCCTTCCTCGCCATCCAGATCTCCGGCCAGGTCAAGGACCTGGGGACGACGTTCTCGGACGGCGTCGACCAGATCCGTCGCTACGTCGAGAGCACGCTCGGAATCAGCGACTCGACGTTGAACGGCTACATCGACCAGATCCGCCAGTCCCTGTCCAAGAACCGGGACTCGCTCGTGGCCGGTGCCGTGTCGGGGGCGACGATCGCCGTGGAGGTGGTGACCGGGGCGTTCATCGCCTTGTTCGCCACGATCTTCTTCCTGCTCGACGGCGACCGGATCTGGCGATGGATCGTCTCGCTGTTCCCCCGCCGGGCACAGCACGGGGTGGACGAGGCCGGGTCGCTGTCGTGGGTGGTGCTCACCGGGTACGTGCGGGGCACGCTGATCATCGCCTCCACGGACGCGCTGTTCATCGGCATCGCGATCGCGATCATCGGGGTGCCCCTGGCCCTGCCGCTCGCCGTCCTGGTGTTCTTCGGCGCGTTCATCCCGATCGTGGGCGCCTTGATCAGCGGGTTCGTGGCCGTCGCGGTGGCCCTCGCGGCGAACGGGCCGGTCGCCGCGCTGCTGGTGCTGGCGTCGATCCTGGCCGTGCAGCAGATCGAGGGCCACATCCTGCAGCCGCTGGTCATGGGCCGGTTCGTGTCGGTGCACCCGCTCGGGGTGATCTTCGCGGTCACCGCCGGCACCATCCTGGCCGGGTTGGTGGGGGCTGTCGTCGCCGTCCCGGTCGCCGCGGTCGGCGCGACCGTGTTCGGCTACTACGGGCGCCGGGCCCGGCAGCGAGAGGACGGGCAGGACCCGGACGGGGCACCGACCCTGGATGACGCCGCGCCGCTCGAGCCGGTCGACGACTCGGCGGCGTCGACGGCCGCCCGCGTCGAGCCATGAGCCTGGCCGCCCCACGCGAGCGCACCTCGGTGCTGCCGGCCCTGGTCGTGCTGGCCTGGATCCCGGCCGTGCTGGTGGGCGACCGTGGCGTGGGGTCGGGGCGGCAGCTGCTGCTCGGGGCCGGGACCTGGCTGCTGCTGGCCGCGCTGTTGCGCCGGGAGTCGTCGCTGGTGCGCGCCCAGGTGGCCGTCGTCATCGCCTTCGCCACCGCGGTCGAGTACACGTTCTCGCCGCTGCTCGAGGTGTACGTCTACCGGCTGCACAACGTCCCGGCGTTCGTCCCACCCGGCCACGGGCTGGTCTACCTAGCCGCGCTGGCCCTCGGCCGGAGCGCCCTGTTCCGGACTCACCCGCGCGGGCTCGTCGGTGCCGCCGTGGTCCTCGGCGGCGCGTACGCGGCGTGGGGGCTGTTCTGGTCGCCTCGGCTCGACGTCCTCGGCGCGTTCTGGTACCTGTGCCTGCTCGGGTTCCTCGCCTGGGGGCGGTCGCGGCTGCTCTACGTGGGCGCGCTCGTCGTGGTGACCTACCTCGAGGTGCTGGGCACCCGCCTCGGCACCTGGACCTGGCAGCCGCACGACCCGACGGGGATCGTGGCGATCGGCAATCCGCCGTCCGTCGCCGCAGGAGGCTACGGCTGGTTCGACCTGGCCGCGGTGCTGGCCGTCCCGGTCCTGCTCCGGCTCGTCCTCCGCCTCCGTCTCGTTACAGGCGTCAGGGTCGCGGGGACGACCCCGGAGCCTGCAACGGCGCGGGACTGACGGGCGCTAAGGCAGCAGGAGGGCGCGGACCTCGTCGTGCAGGACGGCGTTGGTGGACAGCGCTCCGGCGGCGCCCCTGGCTGGTGCGCCGTCCAGGCCGGTGACCCGGCCGCCGGCCTCCTCGACGACGGGGACGAAGGCGGCGATGTCCCACAGCGACAGCTCCGGCTCCACGGCCACGTCGACCGCGCCCTCGGCGACGAGCACGTGCGACCAGAAGTCACCGTAGGCACGGCTGCGCCAGCACGCGCGACGCAGCCGAGCCATGCTCTCGGGGTCCGGGTAGCCCACGTCGTCGGAGAAGGAGAGGGACGCGTCGGCGAGCCGGCTCACCTCGGAGACGCGCAGCTGTCGCCTGCGGGCCAGGCTCCCGCCGGTCCACGAGCCCAGGCCGCGCGCCGCCCACCACCGACGTCCGAGGGCAGGGGCGGACACGACGCCGAGGACGACGTCCTCGCCGTCCATGAGCGCCACCAGCGTGGCCCAGATGGGGACGCCGCGGACGAAGTTCTTGGTGCCGTCGATCGGGTCGAGCACCCAGCGGCGGTCGGCGGTGGGCTGCTGGTCCCCGTACTCCTCACCGAGGACGCCGTCCAGCGGGCGCTCCGCCGCCAGCCGGATCCGCAACGCCTCCTCGGTCGCCCGGTCCGCGTCGCTGACCGGGGTGAGGTCGGGCTTCGTCTCCACGACCAGGTCGAGGGCCTGGAACCGTGCGGTGGTGAGTGCGTCGGCCTCGTCGGCGAGTGAGAGCGCGAGGGTGAGGTCGTCCTGGTAGTCCGGCACGCGCCCAATCTAGAGCGCGACCCAGGTTGCTCCGGCGCCGGGGATTGACGCGCGCGCCGCCGTTGCCAACCCTGGTCAGGTGACCGGCCGCGACGCCGGGTACCCCCTGGGACGAAGGAGAGCATGTGTCCAGCTACTCGCGCTATGTGCTGCCGGTCAGCTCGACGACCTGGGACATCCCGGCGTCCGGTGCCACCCGGTTCACCTGGGAGTACGACGGTGCTCGGGACCGCCTGCTGGCCCTCTACCAGAAGGGCAAGGACAAGCAGTGGGACGCGACCAAGCGAATCGACTGGGACCTCGAGCTCGACCCCGGCGACCCCCTCGGCATGCCGAGGGAGACCAACCCGATCGCTTCGTCGCAGACCTACGCGAAGCTGGGTCCGAAGGACATCGAGGAGCTCAACCAGCACTTGGCCGCGTGGCAGTTCAGCCAGTTCCTGCACGGTGAGCAGGGCGCGATGGTGTGCAGCGCCCGGATCGTCGAGTCGGTACCCGACCTCGACTCGAAGTTCTACGCGGCCACCCAGACCATGGACGAGGCCCGGCATGCCGAGACCTACGCGCGGTTCCTCCAGGAGAAGGTCGGGCTGCTGTACCCGATCAACCCCTACCTCGAGGCGCTGCTGGGGGACACGCTCACCGACTCACGGTGGGACTTCCCGTACCTGGGCATGCAGGTGCTCATCGAAGGCTTGGCGCTGGCTGCGTTCGGCGTGATCCGGGACCTGACGGCGCAGGCCCTGCCGAAGCAGATCTTGGCCTACGTGATGCAGGACGAGGCCCGCCATGTGGCGTTCGGGCGGATGGCGCTGCGGGACGCCTACGCGGAGCTGTCGTCGGCCGAGCGGGCCGAGCGGGAAGAGTTCGTGGTCGAGGGCTGCTACCTCATGCGGGACCGGTTCCGCGCCCAGGAGGTGTGGGAGAACCTCGGGTACGACGTCGAGGACTGCGTGCAGGCCGTGGATGCCTCGCCGTACATGCAGATGTTCCGGTCCCTGCTGTTCAGCCGGATCGTCCCCTGCGTCAAGGACATCGGGCTGTGGGGGGACAAGGTGCAGCAGGCCTACGCCGACATGGGCGTGCTCGACTTCGCGGGCTTCGACCTCGAGCGGCTGATGAGCGCCGACGAGGACGCCGCGGAGGAGCTGGACCGGTCGCGGCGGCACGCGCGCGAGGAGGCCGCGAGGGTCGAGGAGGTCGCCGCCGTGATCGCGGAGGGGGAGCGCGCCGACTAGTCGGCCGTTGGTCAACTTCGCGGGTCGGCGTCGTCGTCGGGGAGCTCGCGGGCACGGAGCAGGCGGCGCAGCGAGTTCAGTCGGGCCGGCTCGGCGTGACCGGCGGCCACGTAGGCGTCCAGCCCGCACTCCGGCTCGTCGTGCGTGCACCCGCGGGGGCACTCCTGGGTACCCGCCAACAGGTCGGGGAACGCGTTGATCACCCGGTTGACGTCGACGTGGGCCAGCCCGAACGAGCGGATCCCCGGGGTGTCCACCACCCAGCCGTCGCCGTCCGGCAGCCGCAGTGCCACCGCCGAGCTCGAGGTGTGCCGCCCGCGGCCGGTGACCCGGTTGACGACCCCGGTGGCCCGGTCGGCTCCGGGCACGAGTGCGTTCACCAGGGTCGACTTGCCCACGCCGGAGTGGCCGAGCAGCACGGTCGTCCGGCCCTTCAGCCGCTCACGTAGGGCGTCCAGGTTGCCGCCCCGGTGCGTCACCACGGCCGGCACGTCCAGACCCGCGTACGCCGCGAGCAGGTCGTCCGGGCTGTGCAGGTCCGACTTGGTGAGCACCAGCAGCGGCAACAGCCCGGCGTCGAAGGCGGCGACGAGCGCCCGGTCGATCAGCCGGGGCCGCGGCTCGGGGTCGACCAGGGCGATCACCACGGCCAGCTGGTCGGCGTTGGCCACGACCACCCGTTCGACCGGGTCCGTGTCGTCGGCCGTGCGCCGCAGCACCGAGCGGCGCGGCTCCACCCGGACCACGCGGGCCAGCGAGTCCGCGCCGCCGGCGAGATCACCCACGATGGCCACCCGGTCCCCGACGACGATGCCCTTGCGGCCGAGCTCGCGGGCCCGCATGGCCGTGATCTCGCGGTCACCAGCCGGGCCGGAGAGCAGGCAGGTGTACCGGCCCCGGTCGACGGCCACCACGAGCCCCCCGGTGGCGCCGCTGTGCTCGGGCCGGTCCTTGGTGCGCGGCCGCGACTTCCCCCGCTGCGGCCGGACCCGGACGTCGTCCTCGTCCAGGTCGTTCCGGCGCTGCCGTGGCTGACTCATCGCGCGGTCACCCGGCCAGCATCTCCGTCCACAGCCCGACGAACCCGGGCAGCGTCTTGCCGGTCGTGGAGATGTCCTCGACCTGGACGCCGGGGACGGCGAGGCCGAGCAGTGCCCCCGCGGTGGCCAGCCGGTGGTCGGCGTACGTGCCGAAGACGCCGCCGCGCAGCGGCCGGGGCCGGATCAGCAGGCCGTCCGGCCGCTCCTCGACGTCACCACCGAGGCCGTTGATCTCCTTGGCCAGCGCGGCCAGCCGGTCGGTCTCGTGGCCGCGCAGATGGGCCACCCCGCGGAGCGTCGTCGGCCCGTCGGCCAGCGCCGCCACGGCCGCGACGACCGGGACCATCTCGCCGATGGCGGACAGGTCCGCGTCGATCCCGCGCATCCCGCCCGAGCCGTCAACGAGCAGGGCGCCGTCCTCCTCGACCAGCCGGGCGCCCAGCTCGGCGAGCACCGCGCGGGCCTGCCGCTCCGGCTGGTAGGTCGAGCCGGTCGGCCAGCCGATGACCCGCACCCGGCCGCGCGTCACCAGCGCGGACGCGGCGAACGGCAGCGCGTTCGACACGTCCGGCTCTGCCACCAGCCGGCCGGACCGGGGTCGCTGCGGCGGCACGACCCAGCGGCCGGGCGCCGGCCGCTGCACCGCCACGCCGGCCGCGCCCAGCATGGCGGCGGTCATGTCCAGGTGCGGCTGCGAGGGCAGGGCGGCCCCGACGCTGCGGACGTCGACCCCCTCGTCGTAGCGGCAGCCGGCCAGCAGCACGGCGCTGATGAACTGGCTGGAGCCGCTCGCGTCGATCTCCACCACGCCGCCGCGCACCCGGCCGGTGCCGTGCACCGTGAACGGCAGCGCCGACCGCCCGGCGTCGTCCACGGTGACCCCTAGGTCGCGCAGAGCCGTCAGCAGCGGCCGCATGGGGCGCTCCCGAGCCCGCGGGTCGCCGTCGAAACGGATCTCGCCCGCGGCCAGCGCCGCGACCGGCGGCAGGAACCGCATGACCGTGCCGGCCAGGCCGCAGTCGACGGCGGCGGGCCCGCGAAACGACTCGGGCGGGGTGACCAGCCAGTCGCCGTCCGGCCCATCGTCGACCCCGGCCCCGAGCGCGCGCAGCCCGGCCACCATGAGCAGCGTGTCGCGGGCGCGCAGCGGGTTGCCCACCTCGGTGCGGCCGTCCGCAAGGGCGGCCAGCACGAGGGCGCGGTTGGTCATCGACTTGGACGCCGGCACGCGGACGTCCGCGGTCACCGGCCGGTGGGCCAGCGGCGCGTCCCACAGCGGCAGCGTCTCCATCCCCCCATCATCGCGTAGAGCCGTGGCAGGCTGGGCGTCGTGTGCGGCAGGTACGCGGCGAGCCGGAACCCCGACGACCTGGTCGAGGAGTTCGAGGTCGACCGGGTGGAGGTGAGCGAGCGGCTGCAGCCGGACTACAACGTGGCGCCCACCAAGGACGTCTACGCGGTGCTGACCCGCCGCGCGAAGGACCTGCCCGACGACGCGCCGCCGCCCCGACAGCTGCGGGTGCTGCGGTGGGGCCTGGTGCCGTCCTGGGCGAAGGACCCCTCCGTGGGCAACCGGCTGATCAACGCCAGGGTCGAGACGGTGGACGTCAAGCCGTCCTTCCGCCGTGCGTTCGCCGCCCGTCGCTGCCTGCTGCCGGCGGACGGCTACTACGAGTGGTACGTGCGGGAGTCCGGGCCCAAGCAGCCGTTCTACCTGCATCCGAGGGACGGCGGCTCGCTGGCGATGGCGGGCCTCTACGAGTTCTGGCGCGACCCCACCAAGGACGCCGACGACCCCGACGCCTGGCTGACCACCTGCGTGATCATCACGGCCGAGGCGGCCGACGAGCTGGGCCACATCCACGACCGGATGCCGATGGTCGTGGCACCGGCGGACTGGGCGGCCTGGCTGGACCCGGCGCGGACGGACCCGGCCGACGTCAAGGCGCTGCTGGTACCGGCGGCCACGGCGCTGCTCGAGGCCTACCCGGTGGCCACCTTGGTGAACAGCCCGAGGAACAACGGCCCTGAGCTCATCGAGCCGGTCGCCCTGGAGGGCGACGATGCCCCCTTCTGAGCCGGCGGTCGTCACGGTCGAGACCCCGCTCGGGGACGCCCGCGCCCACCGCTACACCGCTGGGCGGGCCCGCCGCGGCGGCGTCTCACTGGTGCTCGGGCACGGCGCGGGGGGCGGGATCGGGGCCCGCGACCTGCAGGCGCTGGCGCTGGGGCTGCCCTCGCCCGGCCTGGACGTCGTTCTCGTCGAGCAGCCGTGGCGGGTGGCCGGCAGGCGGCTGGCCCCGGCCTCGCGCCGGTTGGACGAGGCCTGGACGGCGGTCCTGGCGTCGCCCGACCTGCGGCTGCGCCCCACGGTGGTGGTCGGTGGGCGTTCCGCGGGCGCCCGGGTGGCCTGCCGGACGGCGGCGGCAACCGGAGCGTCCGGCGTCCTCCTGCTGGCGTTCCCGCTGCACCCGCCGGGCCGTCCGGACAAGACCCGCACCGACGAGCTCGGCCTGGTCGACGGGCTGCCGCTGCTGCTGGTGCAGGGCGAGCGGGACCCGTTCGGGGCGCCGGCCGAGTTCCCGCCCGGGGTGCCGGTCACGGTCGTCCCCGGTGCCGACCACGGTTTCGCCGTCCCGGCCCGCGCCCCGGTTCCGCTGGGCGAAGCCCTGGACCTGCTGGTGGCCGCAGTGGCCGGATGGCTGGCCGGGCTCGGGGAAGAAGCGCCGGCCCGTCGGCGTTGAGCGGACGTGCTCGCAGCTGCCGGGACCACCCCGTCCCACGTCACGTGGTCCCCGTGGCCGCTACCCTCGGGCGTGACCCCCGAGGAGGTGAGTCCGGTCGAGGAGACCCCAGAGGAGCGGGCTGCGCGCTTCGAGCGCGACGCCCTGCCCTATCTCGACCAGCTGTACGCGGCTGCCATGCGGATGACGCGTAACCCCACCGACGCCGAGGACCTGGTCCAGGAGACGTTTGTCAAGGCGTTCGCGTCCTTCCACCAGTTCACCGAGGGAACCAACCTCAAGGCGTGGCTGTACCGCATCCTGACCAACACGTTCATCAACAGCTACCGCAAGAAGCAACGGCAACCGCAGGAGAGCGGCGGCGAGGAGGTCGAGGACTGGCAGTTGGCCAGGGCCGAGTCGCACACCTCGACCGGGCTGCGGTCGGCCGAGGCGGAGGCGCTGGACCGGCTCCCGGACTCCGACGTCAAGGACGCGCTGCAGCGGCTCCCGGAGGACTTCCGGATCGCCGTCTACCTCGCCGACGTCGAGGGATTCGCGTACAAGGAGATCGCCGAGATCATGGGGACGCCGATCGGCACCGTGATGTCGCGGCTGCACCGCGGACGCCGGCAGCTGCGCGAGATGCTTGAGGACTACGCGCGTGAGCGCGGCCTGGTTCCGACAGGGGATGCGTCATGAGCTGCGGAGACCCGCACGAGATCGACTGCTCCGAGGTGCTGCTGGACGTGCATCGGTTCCTGGACGGCGAGATCGACGAGGCGCGCACCTCGCGGATCCGCCAGCACCTGGACGAGTGCTCCCCGTGCCTGCGCCAGTTCGGCATCGAGCGCGAGGTGAAGCAGCTCGTGGCGCGATGTTGCGGGGCGGATCGGGCTCCGGATGACCTTCGGTTCAGGATCGTGGCGCAGCTGCAGCGGGTGACCCTCGAGTACGGAACCATCGAGTTCCGCCCGGAGTGACCTGCGGGTGAGCCACGGACGTCGGGTGGACGTCGGGCGGACGTCGGCTGGCCGACGTCCGTGGCGGACGGCTCAGGAGTTGGGCCGGTTGCCCTTGTTCGCCTTGCTCTTCTTGCGGTCGCGACGCTTGCGGGCGCGTTTGCTCATCGCTTGGTCCCCTCTGTGGAACGGGTGAGCGGACAGTCTCTCACGCCGTCCGTAGGGCGTGCTCAGCCAGCCAGGCGCCGGTTGAGCGCGTCGAGCACCGACCGGGCCAGCGCCTCGGACTCGTCGCCGCGTACCAGCGCGCTGCCGGTCACGAGCTGGTCGCCGAGGCGAGGGACGGTCACATTGAGCACGGTCAGGGCGACCTGCCGGTGTCCCGAGGCGACGACGTCGGCGCTCTCGACGACCGCGCCGGTGCCGAGCAGGTCGCGCAGCGCCTCCAGGGTCGCCTGAGCGACTAGCCGGCCGCGATGGCTCACCGCGCCGGGGCCCACGACGCGACCCTCGAATACGTGGCCGCCGAAGGCGGTGATCGCGACGACGGCCTCGGCCTCGGTCCCGCTGGTCCGGACCATGATCGAGGTGATGGCCGGCCGGGGGACCTGCTGTTCGGCCGGCTCCTCGTGCTGCTCGTCCGGCTCGACCTTGAGGCTGACCTCGTCGGAGCCGATCTGGACGACGCTGACGATCCGGTGGTCGATGTCCATGCCGAGGCGCAGCATCGCGTAGGACTGGACGTCGCGGACGATCTGCTTGGCCGGCTTGCCGGGCTCAGCCAGCACGTGGATCTCGGTGGGCACCGAGTCCGGGCCGGTGACCACGCTCGCCGCGATGATCCCGGGCAGCCGCTTCAGGTCGTCTTCGAACTCAGGCAAGAGTCGCAAAGTCGGCACGACGGACACTCTCTCACTGCTCCCGGGGTTTGCGGGTCAGACCTGCCACCAGCATGCGTCGCCGGTGCTCGGACAGGTCAGCCGGGGGGGTGACGTCGCCCGCCGGCTCCTCGTCCTGCGGGGCCGGGACCCTGCTGTGGCGGGGCGGGGCGGGGGGTGCGTCGTCGCCCGCCACCCGGGCCCAGGACTCCGACGCGGCCTCGACCTCGTCGTCGACCCGCCCGGCCGCCTTCTCCAGCGCGATGAGCGTGGGGGGCACCACGCTGCGGGTGTGCTCGAGCATCGCGCGCAGGGACTCGCGCTGCCACCAGCGCAGCACCTTGGCGGTCGCGGGGTCGATCCGGCCGTCGGCCTCGGCTGCGTCCAGCTCGGCGTCGAACCGCTCGGTGGCCGGGTCCAGCCGCACGTCGAGCAGCGCCGTCAGCAACTCGCCGTACGCCGTCTCGCGGGAACGCCTGGACGCCACCGAGCCCCCTCCCCGTTGCCCCTCGTGCGATGTGGACCGCGCTAGGCCCCCCAGGCCGGTCCGTGATCTGAGGCTAGGGCATGCCTGGCGCGCGGGCGACGGTTGGGCGGACGGATTCGCTCCGACGGCCGATCATGTAGTCCGTTGGGACTAGGGCGACCTAGTCCGCTCGCCGACAACTTTCGATGTTCACTTATCGTGACCGTTCGGCCACTTGACGCGAGATTCCGTCACACCCTTCACTCGTGTCTGCACGAACCGGGCAAACCGGGTCGTGTAGGTTGCGCGAGGGGGCTTCTCTGCACTGGGGGGCGGGGTGGCTTGCGTCTTGCGTCACGCAAGGACAACTGCACAGGGGCGGGATCGGGATCGGCAGCAAGGCTTTGGCCAAGTCTTCTATTGCACGACCGGCATCTACGTAGCGGAGCGGATCTTGCACGGGCCTTAGCGGCGCCCGTGACATGAATCCTCGAGGTGATGCTTCTAATGAAGAAGATCGCGGCCGCTGTTGAGAACTTCCTGACCACCGGCGGACACATCGCTTGGTGGTAGGCACCCTGGCTGCCGATCCCCGTCCCGCTCCTGGCGGACGAAGAGCTGATTCGCAGGGGGGAGGGCCCGGCATGGCGGGGTTGCCGCGCGCCGCTCGCGCCTACATCTCGGTCCTAGCGATCCTAGCGGTCGGCGTCATCGCATTCAACGTGCCATCCGGCCTTGATGGTCAGCAGGTCCTAACGATCCTGATCCTGGCCGTGCTGTTCCTGACGCTCGAGTCGCTGTCGTCCTTCGTGTTCGTCGGGGTCAGCATGAGCCTCAGCTTCACGATTACGCTGGCCTCGATCCTGATCGCCGGCCCGTGGGGCGCCGCCGTGATCGGTCTCAGTGTGCTGGTCGTGCCCGGCCGGCATCCGTGGTCGAAGCGGGTCTTCAACGCGGCGCAGTTCTCACTGGCTGCTTACGTGGCTGGCCGCGTGTACGAACTGCTCGGCGGAAGCCTCGTTCGGCCGGGGATGACGAACGCCGCAGATCTGCTGGCGCCGACCATTGCCGCCGACCTCACCTGTTTGTTCGTGAACGCGCTGCTGGTCACCGGCATCATGGTCATGGTCAACCGCGTTCCGGCTCGGGAGGTGCTGACCGGCATTCTCGGCAGCCACTTCCCGTCCTACATCGCGTACGGCGGCTTCGGGCTGGTTCTTGCGGTTCTGTGGGTCGGCCTGGACATCGGCCCGCTCGCGGCCCTGCTGCTGCTGATGCCCCTGCTGGTGGCACGGTGGGCGATGAGCCAGTACTCGCAGGAGCGGCAGGCCTACGAGGCCACCATCCGGACCCTCGTCCAGGCCGTTGAGACGAAGGACGCCTACACCCGCGGCCACAGTGAGCGGGTCGCGCGCGCCTCGGTGATGATCGCGCGGGTCATCGGCATGCGCGAGGACCGGATGAACGCGCTGCGCTACGCAGGCATCCTGCACGACCTGGGCAAGCTCGGTGTTCCCACCAAGGTGCTGCAGAAGTCCGGGAAGCTGACGGAGGAAGAGTTCGCGGCGATCAAGCTGCACCCGCTGCGGGGCATGGAGATGCTCGGTGACATCGAGTTCCTGGACGAGGCTTTCCAGGGGATCCTCCACCACCATGAGCGGCTGGACGGCCTCGGCTACCCGATGGGGCTCAAGGGCGCCCAGATCCCGGAGTTCGCGAGGGTGATCGCGGTAGCGGACGCGTTCGACTCGATGACCTCCACGCGGTCCTACCGGACGGCCCGAACGGTCGAGGCGGCCGTCGAGGAGATCAGGCGCTGCAGGGGGAGCCAGTTCGACGCCGTCATGGTGGACGCGCTCGTCAAGGCGCTGGCGAAGGACCCCTGGCAGGCCGCGGCTGAGGTGCCCAGTCCCAGCGGAGATGAGACGGAAACGATCGACTTCGACCACGACGACCCCTCCTTCCCCGCGAGCGCGAGTCCGGTGGAGGGCTGATCACCATGGTCGGCCGACTAGACGATGAGCGCGGCGCGGTCCTCGTCGTGTCGCTTGCTGGGCTGCTTGTCCTGTCGTCCGTCGTCATCACTGCGCAGCATCCGCCGGCTCGCATCGGGCTCGCCTTCGTGTTCGGCTGTTTCATCGCGGCCGGCGAGCTGGTCCGGATCCCGTTGCCCGGGGCACGGGAGGCAGCCCCTCTCGGGGCCGCAGCCGCTCTTGCGTATGCGCTCCTCGGCAAGCTGCCCGACGGTCGGACCGGGCACACAGCCTGGGACGTGGTCACGCTGACCGCCCTGGCCACGCTCGTCGGTGCCCTGCCGCACATTGGCGTGGGTCGGGCCCCGCGGCTCGACGAGCTGGCCCGGCGGCTCCTGACGGTTGCCTTCGCGGCCGCCGCCTTCCGACCGGTGTGGGACCGCGGCCTCGTCGGTTCTTCGGTGCATGACAACCTGCGGCTGGCCGTCTTCATGGTGCTGGTCGCCGTCCTGGCTGCGTTGCTCGATGCGGTGCTCGCTGCTGTGGTGCGAGCCGATCGGGACAGGTCGCCGTTCCGCGCGACCCTGCGTGGCGAGCTCAGGAACCTGCTCGGCCTCGGCTCGGCTATCGCCGCTACCGGTGTGCTCATCGCGCTGGCCGCCCAGACCATGGGGCTCTGGGCGCTGCCGCTCTTCATCGTCCCGCTGTTGATGGCTCAGTTCTCTTTTCGCCGGTACGCCACCATCCGGGAGACCTACCGGCAGACGATCCGCTCGCTCTCCCGGGTCACCGAGGTGGCCGGGTACACCGAGACGGGGCACTCGGGGCGGGTCAGCCAGCTCTGCGTCGCCGTCGGCAAAGAGCTGGGCATGAGCGAGCAGGACCTGCAGGACCTCGAGTACGCGTCTTTGATGCACGACCTCGGTCAGCTATCGCTGACCGACCCGATCCCCGGCGGCGCGACGGTCATGGTGACGCACGACGACCAGGTGGCGATCGCGAAGCTCGGCTCAGGCGTCATCCGCCAGACCGGCGTGCTCGACCGGGTGGCCGACATCGTCGAGCGGCAGGCCGACCCCTACCGCCGTCCGCACGAAGCGGCCGACCTGACCCTGCCGCTGGCCAGTCGGATCATCAAGGCGGCCAACGCGTACGACGACCTGGTCGGCGACTCCAGGGAGAGCTCGCGGCGGCTCGAGGCGATCGAGCGGCTGCGGCTGTCGATGGCGTACGACTTCGACCCGGTCGTCGTCCAGACCCTCGCCCGTGTCACGGAGCACGCCGCCGCGCACGCGCTGTAGGGTCCCGCTCATGCCCACCGAGGTCCGTGCGGAAATGGTCGCGAATGTCTGGAACGTCGGCGTATCGGTCGGGGACGACGTCACCGCCGGCGACACCTTGGTGATCCTGGAGTCCATGAAGATGGAGATCCCGGTGCTGTCCGAGGCCAGCGGAACGGTGCTGGACCTGGCCGTCGCGCAGGGTGACGTCGTCCAGGAGGGCGACCTGATCGCCGTCATCGGCTGACCGGACTCCACCCGGCTCGAACGGCTCGTCGCAGAGGTAAAGGTCCGCCGCATCGCGGACGATGTCCTTCAGGTGACAGCCCAACTGCCCCAGCAGTCGATCGAGCCGTTCCTGCGCGCGCTGATCGAGTCCGGTGGGTCGGACCTGCACTGCAAGGTCGGCTCGCCGCCCCGCGTGCGCATCGACGGCCGCCTGCGCAAGCTCCAGTCACCCGTGCTGCAGCCGGCCGACACGGAGGCATTCGTCTCCGAGGTGCTCCGCCCCGACCTGGTCGAGCAGTTCGCGAAGACGAACGAGGCAGACTTCGCCCACTCGATTCCCGGCGTCGGCCGGTTCCGGGTCAACGTGTTCCGCTCCCGCGGCTCGGCCGGGCTGGTGTTCCGGCGGGTCTCCGTCGGCGCGATCCCGCTGGACGACCTGGGTCTGCCGCCGGTGCTGGCGCCGCTGGCCCTGGAGCCCCGCGGGCTGGTCCTGGTCACCGGCCCCACCGGCTCCGGCAAGACCACCACGCTGGCCGGCATGATCGACCACATCAACAACAACCGCGAGGTGCACGTCGTCACGGTCGAGGACCCCATCGAGGTCCTGCACTTCGACAAGCTGGCGATGATCAACCAGCGCGAGGTGCGGGTCGACACGTCCGACTTCTCGGTCGCGCTCCGGGCCGCCATGCGGCAGGACCCCGACGTGATCCTGGTCGGCGAGATGCGTGACACGGAGACGGTCAAGGCGGCCCTCTCGGCGGCAGAGACCGGCCACTTCGTCATGTCCACGCTGCACACCACCGACGCCACCGAGACCATCAACCGGGTCATCGACTTCTTCCCCCCGCACGAGCAGAAGCAGATCCGGCTGTCGCTGGCCGCCTCGCTGCGCGGCATCATCTGCCAGCGCCTCGTGCCCCGCGCGGACAACCTCGGCCGCTGCGTGACCATGGAGGTCTGCGTCAACACCGGCCGCGTGGCCGACGCCATCAGCGACCCGGACAAGACCGCCACGATCCACCAGCTGATCCAAGAGGGCGCCTACTACGGGATGCAGACGTTCGACCAGCACCTGGTCGCGCTGATCCGCGACGGCATCATCACCCTCGAGGCGGCGATGGCCGCCTCGACCTCGCCGCACGACCTCAGCGTCGAGCTGCGGCGGCTGGGCCTCGTCGCCTGAGGTCGCCGTAACCTAGCGGTCATGGACCTGGCTGCAGGCGCGCGCGGTCGGCTGGAGCTCGTCGTCACCGAAGCGGACACCGCCATCGCGCTCGGCAGCGGTAACGTCCCGGTGCTGGCCACCCCCCGGCTGCTCGCCTGGCTCGAGGCGGCCACGGTCGCGGCGCTGGACGGACGACTGGACGACGGCCAGACCTCGGTCGGCTCCCGGATCGAGCTGGAGCACCGCTCGGCCACGAAGGTGGGCGTCACGGTGACGGTCACCGCCGACCTTGTCGCCGCAGACGGGCGGCTGCTGCGCTTCTCGGTGGCCGCACAGGACGCCGACGGCCGGCTGCTGGCCACCGGCGAGGTGACCCGCGTGGTCGTCGACCGCGAGCGGTTCCTGTCCCGGCTGTAGATCTCAGACGTCGAGCATCGACACCTGCAGGAACACGCCGGGGACCGGTTCCCAGTCCCGGGACGGCACCCGCACGAAGCCCAGTCGCCGGTACAGGTGCGCGGCGGCGGCGTTGCCCCGGACCACGGAGATGACCACGCGGCGGCGCCCGCGCCGCCGGGCCTCGTCGGCGACGAACTCGACCAGGGCGGAGCCGATCCGCCGGCCAGCAGCCTCGGGATCGACGGCGAGCATACGGAACTCCAGCTCACCAGGCTGCGAGATCTCGGCGTAGGGGGTGCCGTGCTCGGCCACGGTGACGGTGCCGACGATGCGCCCGACCAGATCGGCGAGGTAGAGCTCGGCCCGTTCCGCGCGGTCCGCGGCGTCGGCCAGGATGAGGGCGTAGCGGTCCTCCGGGTGCAGGCCTCCGTCGTGGGTGTATGCCCGCACGGTGAGCGCGCCGACCGCCTCGAGCTCGGCGGGCTCGGCGAGCCGGACCCGAAGCCCGGCGGTCACCACGGCCTGGCGGCGAGCCGGTCAGCGAGCCGCCGGGTGGCCGCCGCCGGGTCGTCGGCCCCGGTGATGACCCGCACCACCACCACCCGGCGGGCCCCCGCGTCGAGGACGTCGTCCAGGGTCTGCTCGTTGATGCCGCCGATGGCGAACCATGGCCGGCTGGGCCGGCTCGACGCGACCTCCGCGACAGCTGGCAGTCCCGCGGCCGGCCGGCCCGGCTTGGTGGGCGTCGGCCACACCGGGCCGACGCAGAAGTAGTCGCTGTCCGGCTCCACTGCGGCGGCCGCCGCCTGGCCGGTGCTGTGCGAGCTGCGGCCGATGATCACGTCCGGCCCGACCAGGGCGCGGGCCACGGCGGGCGGCAGGTCGCGCTGCCCGGGTTGGAGCACGTCCGCGGCCGCCGCATGCGCGACATCGGCCCGGTCGTTGACGGCCAGCAGCCTGCCGTGGCGCGAGCAGGCGTCGGCGAACACCTCGAGCAGCTCGAGCTCCTCGGCAGCCTCCAGCCCCTTCTCGCGCAGCTGCACGATGCCCACCCCGGCGCCGAGCACCGCATCGAGGAACTCGGGCAGGTCGCCCCGGTCCCGGCGTCCGTCGGTGCACAGGTACAGCCGAGCGGCGGCGAGCCGCTCGAGGCGGTCCGTGCGCAGGGGGGAGGGTCCGCTGGGCGTGGTCACCGGCCGATCCAATCACGGGCGTAGGCTTCGTCGACGAGCACGGGAGCCCGTCCAGGGCTGAGAGGGGGGCGTCCGCCCCCGACCGTCGAACCTGATCCGGGTCATGCCGGCGAAGGGAGCTGGACCCTTGCAGAGCAGTCCGCATTTCACCGACGTGCTGGTGGTCGGCGGCGGTGTCATCGGGCTCCCGGCCGCCTGGCGGCTGGCTCGCGAGGGCGCTTCCGTGCGGGTCATCGACGCGAGCGGGACGCGGGGCGCGACCTGGGCCTCGGCCGGCATGCTCGCCCCGGTCAGCGAGTCCTTCTTCGGCGAGGAGGACCTCCTGCGCCTCAACCTCGTGGCGTTGAGCCGCTTCCCCTCGTTCGCGGCGGAGCTGGAGGCCGCCGTCGAGCAGCTGGTGGGGCTGCGCCGCGAGGGGACACTCGTCGTCGCGCTCGACAACGGCGATCGGGCCGCACTGACCCGGCTGTCCGCGTTCCGTGCGTCGCTCGGTTTCGCGACCGAGGAGCTCATCGGGTCGGCGGCCCGACGGCTCGAGCCCTACCTGTCGACGGAGGTGCGGGCCGCGGTGCTGGCCCCAGGTGACCGGTCCGTGGACAACCGCCGCTACGCCATGGCGCTGCACGCTGGCGTCGCACGGGCCGGGGTCGAGGTCGTCGAGCGCCGGGTCGTCGAGCTGGTGGTGGACGGCGGGCGCGCCCGCGGCGCCCGCACCGACGACGGCAGCGAGTGGCGGGCCGACACGGTGGTCCTCGCCGCCGGGGCCTGGTCGCGCGACCTTCCCGGGCTGCCCGCTGCGGGCGCCCCGCCGGTCCGTCCGGTCAAGGGCCAGATCCTCCGACTCGGGCTGCCGCCGGCGATGCGGTCGGCCGGCCCGGTGCCGTTCGCTCGCTGCGGCGTGCACGGGGCCAGTTGTGTGGTCGCCCTGACGGCGCAGAACACCCTGGGTGTCACGGCCATCCACGAGTGCCCCCCGGAGTTCGTCGTGGCCCAGCTCGAGGCGGTGCTGTCGGACATCCGGCCGGGCGCGGCCAAGACCGGGATGCTGTTCTCCGCGCCGATCATCGATGCCGTCGTACAGACCCTGGCAGGGCGGGGCCTGCCGCTCGTGGTCGACCCGGTCATGGTGGCCAGCTCGGGCGCGCGGCTGCTGCAGGACGACGCCGTCGAGTCCCTGGTGACCCGGCTGTTCCCGCTGGCCACCGTGGTCACGCCCAACCTGCTCGAGGCGCAGGCGCTCACCGGCCTCGCGACCGAGGACCGGGTCGCGCTGTCCGAGGCGCTCGTGTCGCTAGGCGCGCGAGCGGCCCTGGTCACCGGCGGGCACGGGCAGCGGCCGGTGGACCACCTCTACACAGACGGGAGGCACCTGGACATCCCGGTGCCGCGCCAAGCTGTTGCGGCCACGCACGGGGCCGGCTGCACGCACTCGGCGGCCCTCGCGGCCTGCCTGGCCCGGGGTGACGACCCGTCGATGGCCGCTCGGCGCGCTGCGTCCGTCGCAACCTCCGCGGTGGCGACCGGGCTGGAGGAGGTCGGCGCAGGGGATGGCCCGGTCGACGTTCTCGACGTCCGCCGGATGCGGCCGCCGGAACCGGCTGCCGAGGACGCGGCTGGCCGTTCGACCCTCGGAGATGGCCCCGGCGGCACCGCAGCGTCCTCGTCCACAGGTTGACTCCGGTCCCGTTCGCTGCGCCCGGGAACTGTCGGTGGTGTCGGCAGGATGGGGGTATTCAGGCAGCCAACCTCGGCGCCCTGTGCCGCGCCCACCCACCAGCTCAAAACCCACCACCACTGGCAGACCACCCGCAGCCCCGACGACACCGACCAATGGACCACCCCCAACGGCCTGCACCACCCCGTCCCCGGGCCCCCGTCGACCCCCGACACCCCGACCACCCCGGCTAGCCGTGCCTAGGCCTCGGCCACCTCGTCGAGGGCTGCGGCGAGGCCATCCGCGAGCACCCGTAGGTCCTCGTCGTCCAGCACCAGGGCCGGCGAGATCTGCAGTGCGCCGCCGACGAGCCCCCGCGACAGCACCCCGTGCCGGCGCACCGCCCAGACCAGGGCGGGCAGCCTCGCCGGGTCGTGCAGCTGCACCGCGGCGAGCAGCCCGGTGCCGGCCCTGACCTGGGCCACGAGCGGGTGCCCGGTCAGCGGCGCGAGGGACGACGCCAGGGCCGACTCCCGCGTGAGAACCCGCGCGGGCAGCCCTTCGCGCTCCATCACGTCGAGGTTCGCCAGCCCGGCGGCGGCCGCGCCGACGTGCCCGCCGTAGGTGTAGCCGTGCCGCCACACTCCGGCGCCGGCTGCGTAGAAGGGCTCCCACATCCGCGGGGCCGCCAGCACCGCCCCCATCGGCACGTAGCCGCTGGTCAGGCCCTTCGCGCACAGCACGAGGTCCGGGTCGAGCCCGAACCGGGTGGAGGCGAACCAGTCACCGACCCGCCCGAAGCCGGTAATCACCTCGTCGCTGATCCACACGACCTGCCGGTCGCGGCACACCGACCGGGCCTCGCGCAGGTAGTCCGCCCCGGCGAACCAGACGCCGCCCGCACCGATCACCGGCTCGCAGAAGAACGCCGCGGCCCGGTCGCCGAGGTGGTCGAGGGTGTCCGCCAGGGTCGCCGCGTCGTCCCAGCGGACGCGGACGACGTCGGGGTCGAGGTCGCCATAGCCGGCCCGGTTGTCGTCGATCCCGGACAGCGACGTCCCGGCCAGGTGCATGCCGTGGTACGCCTTGTCCCGGACGACGACGACCCGGCGCTGCGGTTGTCCCTGCAGCAGCCACCAGCGGCGAACCAGCTTGACCGCGGTGTCCACCGAGTCCGAGCCACCCGAGGTGAAGAACACCTTCGAGTCGGCGACCGGCGCCAGCGAGGCGACCCGGTCGGCGAGCTCGAGTGTGGCCGGCGCGGCGAGGTCGTTGAACGTCGAGTACGCCGCCAGCTCGGCCAGCTGGTCCCGGACCGCGTCGGCGATCTCGGTGCGTCCGTGCCCCACGTTCGCGAACCACAACCCGGCGGTGGCGTCGAGATACTCGGTCCCGTCGACGTCCCACACCCGCGTGCCCCGGCCGCGGGCCAGCACCAGGGGGCCGTCCGCACTCACCGCGTGCATGTCTGCGAAGCCGTGCCACAAGGAGGTCATGGCAGCGCAGCGTAATTGGCCCCGGCACGGCTGACATCACGGTCCCGGAGCGGGAGCATCGACTCCGGAACCGCCACCGCTCTCGCCTTCCCCGGAGGTACCCCGATGCCGACGATCACCCCGTGCCTGTGGTTCGACGGACGCGTGCGGGAGGCCGTGGACTTCTACACCTCGGTCTTCGGTGACTCCGCCGTCCTGTCCACCGCCCCCTACCCGGACGGCGCGCCCGGCCCCGCCGGTGGGCTCATGATGGCGACCTTCCGGCTCGGTGGGCAGGAGTTCATGGCGCTCAACGGAGGCCCCCAGTACAGCTTCACCCCGGCGGTGTCGTTCTTCGTGTCCGTCAACGATCAGGACGAGGTCGACTACTTCTGGGATCGGCTGTGCGACGGCGGCAACCCGTCACAGTGCGGCTGGCTGGTCGACCGGTTCGGGCTGTCCTGGCAGATTGTGCCGGCGGCGCTCGGCCAGCTGATGGGCGACCCGGACCCAGAGCGTGCGCGTCGGGTCACCCAGGCCATGCTCGGCATGAACAAGATCGACATTGCTGGGCTGGTGGCCGCCCACGGGGGCGCCACCGGATCGCCCTGACCGTCGGCAGGCCAGTCCGTCAGATCCCGGTCGTGGTCCGTGGATACGCGATCTTGGGGTCGGTGATGACGTTGACCAGGTACGGCACCTCGGCGGCGAACGCGCGGTCCAGGGCCGAGCCCAGCTGGTCGGGGTGGGTGACCGTCTCTCCGGCGCCGCCCAGCGCGCGCACCACGTCGTCGTAGCGGGTCGCCGGCTGCAGCTCCGCGGCCACGTCGTAGCCGTACAGGAACTGCATGGGGTGCTTCTCCAGCCCCCACACGCCGTTGTTGCCGACGACCATGACCACCGGCAGCCGGTGCCGCACCAGGGTGTCGACGTCCATGAGCGAGAAGCCGGCGGCGCCGTCACCGAGCAGCAGCACGACCTGCGCCGAGGGCCTGGCCAGCCGGGCCGCGATCGCGTATCCGAGACCGGTGCCCAGGCACCCGTAGGGGCCGGGGTCCAGCCAGCCGCCCGGCCGCGCGGGCTCCACGAACCGGCCGGCGAAGGAGACGAAGTCGCCGCCGTCGCCGATCAGGACGGCGTCCTCGGCCAGGCGCGGCAGCAGCTCGCCGTAGATGCGCGCCGGGTGCAGCGGCGACGCCTCGGCCGACAGCATGGCCGCGTCGGAGGCGATCGCCGCGGCAGCGGCGTTCTGCAGGTCGGCCATCCACTGCACGTAGGAGGGCCGGCGCACGAGCAGCTCCCAGGCCTCCCGGACGCCGTCAAGGACGAGCGACAGGTCGCCGGATGCCGACGCGGCCAGCTCGGCGTGGGTGGCCAGCTGGGCGGGGGAGTCGGCCAGGTGCACCACCCGCGCCGGTGCGGCGCCGTCCTTGCCGCCGAACGAGCCGTACCCGAGCCGGAAGTCGAGAGGGGTGCCGACCACGAGGACGAGGTCGGCCTGGCCGAACGCCCGGCTGCGGGCCCGGGTGACGAGCAGCGGGTGTCCCGCCGGGACCACCCCGCGCCCCATCCCGTTGGCGATCGTCGGCAGACCGACCGTCTCGGCGAGCCGCAGCGCCGCCGCCTCGGCACCGTCGGCCCAGACGTCCGAGCCGAGGACGAGCACCGGGCGGGCCGCAGCCGAGAGCAGCTCGGCGACCTCGGCCAGGTCGTCCGGGTCCGGGGCGACGCCGCGGCTCGCCGCCGAGCCGCCGGCGGCCGGAGCCGCGGACTCGGCCCGGGAGAACAGCTGGTCCATCGGCACGTCGAGGAAGACCGGGCCGCGGTGCGGCTGCAGGGCCAGCCGGAAGGCCGCGTCGACCTGCTCGACGAGCTGGCCGATCTCGCGGACCGTGCCGGCGTGCTTGGTCACCGGGGCGAGCAACGGCGGGTGGTCCAGCTCCTGCAGCGCCCCGCTGCCCCAGCGCTGGCTGGGGGCCCGGCCGCCCAGCACGAGCACCGGCGAGCCGTTGAAGTGCGCCGTGGTTACCGCCGAGACGCCGTTGGTGACACCCGGTCCGGCGGTGAGCACGGCGAGGCCGGGAGCCCGGGTCAGCTTGGCGGTGGCCTCCGCCGCGAACACCGCGGTCTGCTCGTGCCGCACGTCGATGATCGGCATCGGCGGCTGGGCCTTGACCGCGCCGTCGTAGACGGGGAACACGTGCGCGCCGCTCAGCGTGAACAGCCGCTGCACCCCGTGGGCGCGCGCCACCGCCACCGTCAGGTCGCCGCCGTGCCCCTCGATCCGGTCCTCGTGCTCGTCGTTGCTCGCATCGGCGCTCGTGTGGATGTCCTCGGCCATGGGATGAACCTACTCGGGCGCGGCCGGGCCGATCAGGCCCGATTGGAGGCGAGATTGAGCCCCACCACCCCGATCACCACCAGGGCGATCGACACCAGTTTGACGGCCGATGTGGTCTCGCCCCGGAACACGATCCCGATCGTCGCGATGAAGGCGGTGCCCACCGCGGACCAGATCGCGTAGGCGACCCCGACCTCGATCCCGCGGAGCGCGATGGACAGCAGGCAAAGCTCGCCGCAAAGGCGCACGCCACGAGCAGGCTGGGGCCAACCGTCGGAACTCGTTCGTGGAGCGCAGCGACAGCGTGCCGACGATCTCGCACACGATGGCCCCGCTGAGCGCGAGCCAGTGCATGGGTACCTCCGGTCGACGGGCTGGCTGCGGGGCCAGGGCGGTGGGGCTCAGTCTGCCCCCTCGCGCGCCGTGGCACGGCCCTGCGCCACCGGGATCGGGCGTGGCCCTACGCTGCAAGCGTGCCCAGCCTGAACGACGTCGCGCGTCGGCACACCGACCTCACGGACGGCGACCTCGAACGGCTGCACCTGCTGCTGTCGGACTGGCACCTGCTGGCTGACCTGTCGTTCTCCGACCTGGTGCTGTGGCTGCCCACCTGGAACGGCTCCGGCTACGTCGCCGGCGCGCAGGTGCGCCCCACCACCGGCCCCACGGTGTTCGGCGACGACCTGGTCGGGTCCTTCCTGCCGCGGGGTCGACGTCCCTTGCTGGACGAAGCCCTGGAGCAGGGCGAGGCAGTGACCAGCAGGGGAGAGCACGTGCTCGTCCCGATCGCGGCGATCCCCGTCCGTGGGGAGCACGACCAGGTGGCTGCGGTGATCGCGCGTCACGTCGACCCGGGTTTCGCACGCTCGAGCAGCCGGCTGGAGACCGCCTACCTCTCGGCCGCCGACCAGCTGACGAGGATGGTCGCGCAGGGGTCCTTCCCGGCGCCGGGCGGGCTGGACGAGCTAGACGCCTCACCGCGGGTCGGCGACGGTCTGCTGCTGCTGGGACCGGACGGCGCGGTCGAGTACGCCAGCCCCAACGCGCTGTCCGCCTACCGACGGCTCGGGCTGGCCTCCGACCTGGCCGGGGCCCGGCTCGACGTCGTCACCCGGCAGCTGCTCCAGCGGCGGACCGGTGCGGACGAGGAGCTGGGTGCCGTCGCGGGCGGCCGGGCGGCCCGGGTCATGGAGCTGGAGGACCAGGGCGCCGCGGTCCTGGTGCGCTCGATCCCGTTGCTGGACGGCGGCCGCCGGACCGGCGCGCTGATCCTGGTCCGAGACGTCACCGAGCTGCGGCGACGCGAACGGGAGCTGCTCAGCAAGGACGCGACGATCCGCGAGATCCACCACCGGGTGAAGAACAACCTGCAGACCGTCGCCGCGCTGCTGCGCCTCCAGGCCCGTCGGATGGTCGAGCCACAGGGCCGGGCGGCGCTCGAGGAGGCCGTCCGGCGGGTGGCCTCCATCGCCGTCGTCCACGAGATGCTCTCGGCCACCCCGGACGAGACCGTGCAGTTCGACGCGATCGCGGACCGGCTGCTCGTCTCCACGGGCGAGGTGTCCAGTGCGAGTGGCGGGGTCCGGCCGGTCCGGCAGGGGTCGTTCGGCGTGCTGCCGGCCGACGTCGCCACGCCGCTGGCGATCGTACTGTCCGAGCTCGTGCAGAACGCCGTCCAGCACGGGCTGAGGGGAGCCGCCGGGGTGGTGGTCGTGGTGGCGTCCAGACGGCCCGGCGAGCTGCAGGTGGAGGTGCTCGACGACGGTGCCGGCCTGCCCCCGGACTTCGACCTGGCCGACTCGGACCGGCTCGGCCTGCAGATCGTGCGGACCCTCGTCGAGGGTGAGCTCGGCGGCCGGCTGCAGCTGGACCGCCGGGAGCCCAAGGGCACCCGAGCTCGGTTGGACCTGCCGGTCGAGGACTAGCCCGAGGTCAGGCCAGCCGGGCGCGCGCCCGGGCCGTGCGGCGCTTGAGGGCGCGACGCTCGTCCTCGGACAGTCCGCCCCACACGCCGTGGTCCTGACCGCTCTCCAAGGCCCACTGGAGGCAGGGCTCGCGCACCTCGCATCGGCGGCACACGGCCTTCGCCTCTTCGATCTGGAGCAGGGCGGGGCCGGTGTTCCCGATGGGGAAGAAAAGCTCGGGATCCTCGTCACGGCAGGCGCTGCGATGCCGCCAGTCCATCTGTTGTCCACTCCTCGTCTCGCCCGGTGTCGTCCCTGCTGGCCCTGCTTGTGAAGCATTTCACGAATCAACGCGCAGCGCGAGAGCCGATGTCTCGGCCCCCACACACTGATTGCTCGCGCTCCAGGCTCCTTGGCGCTGACTCGGTCGGCGCCATCGACCACGGGCACGCACGTCAAGGGTCGCAAACGGTTGGCCGACAGACAAGGCTTTTGGATTTTCAAGTTCTTCGTACGCCGTGTCGCGTACCTCACACCACCGGCACCCGACCCGGCACCGGCCCGGTCACACCAGGACGCTAACCGCCTCAGGGAAGGCCACGAAGCGCACGCTCATCCGGTCCTCGAGGCTCTCCCCGTCGATCTGGAAGGGGCATGGGACGTCCGACCACACGGTGAACTCGGCCAGGTCGTGACGGCCGGTCACGTCCTTCCCCTTGGGTCGGCTGCCCGGCTGGAGGATCTGCCGAACGTGCCGCAGCACGCTCGTCGTGCCCATCCGACGCAGCGCCAAGAGGTCCAGCCCGGTGTCGAAGTCGGCCTCTGGGCAGGGGTTGACCGGCAGCGAGCCCAGGTACGTCCAGGGCGAGGTGTTCTGGACGATCGCGAGGTAGATGCCGGGCACCGGCCCCTCCCCTGGAACCTCGAGGGTGAGCGCGGGGTGCTGGCGGTCGGTGCCGCGGTAGAACAACCGGACCGCGGACCGCACGAACAGCCCGCCGGACAGCTGTTGGCCGCCCTCGGCTCGCCGTTCCTCCACCGCGGCGACCACCTCTGCGTCCAGGCCGAGTCCGGCGCAGAAGGTGAACCAGCGCCCGTCCGCGGCGGCGAGCCCGATCCGCCGGGTCCGGCCCTCGCGGATCGCGTCCAGGACCTCGCCGGTGGCCTCGACCGGGTCGTTCGGCAGGCCCAGGGCGCGGGCGAACACGTTCGTGCTCCCGCCGGGGACGACCCCCAGCACCGGCCCCTCCGGAGCCGGCCCGTCGGCGAGCAGCCCGTTGACCGCCTCGTTGACGGTCCCGTCGCCGCCGAGCACGAGCAGCAGGTCACGGCGCTCGGTGACGGCCCGACGAGCGAGCTCATGGGCGTGCCCGCGATGGGTGGTCTCGACCACGTCCACGTCGAGGTCGGCACTGAGCGCGTGCACGAGGACGTCGCGGGTGCGAGCCGTCGTCCGTGTCGCGGTCGGGTTGACGACGAGGATCGCGCGCACGGTGGCCAGCCTAGGGGAGCGCCCCGGTAGGGTCGCCGGGTGCCCGAACCACCCGCGAGCGGCGAGCCCGGCCGGGCGGCCCCGTCGTCCGTTCGCTGGGCCCTGGCCGCGGTCGTGGGACTGCAAGCGGCCGCGCTGGTCGCCTATGCCGCACTGATCGTGGTCGAGGCGCTGCGCGGGGACTACCAGCGGACCGACTTTGTGGCCATCGAGGCCGCGCTGTTCGCGTTCTGGGGTGTGGTGCTCGCAGTTGCCGCCCGAGGCCTGGCCAGGGGGCGACGGGCCGGGTTCGCGCCGGTGCTGCTGTCCGAGCTGCTGCTCGGCCTCGCGGTGGGGCTGCCCCTGCTGCGCGGCGGACAGGCGCCGCTCGGGTCCGCGGTGCTGGTCACCGCCGTCGTGGCCGTCGTCCTGCTGGTCGTCACCATGGCGCGCTCACCGGGCGAGTGAGGCGAGCGGGGGTCACTCCTCGACGAGCAGACCCTCGCGCAGCTGGGTGAGGGTGCGGGCGAGGAGTCGGG
>DATCDE010000176.1 GCA_036510875.1 Actinomycetes bacterium | reverse complement strand
AGGTCGGAGGTCGGGGCTCCCGTCTGCTGGGGCGGAGTCCGAGCGCCAGAGCGTGTGGGTCGGCGAGGTCACCTGGCGGGAGGTCGCCGATCTGCGCGAGGCCCTCTTCGACGAGTTAGAAGTGCCTGGGTACGTCGGGCTACGCCTGGATGTTCGCCGAGTGACGCTCATCGACCGTCCAGGGAGTGCCTTGTTGATCGGAGCCAACCATCGAGCCGTTGCCATTGGACGCCGACTGGTTCTCGTCGACGCCAATGGCCCGGTAACGGTTGCCTTGTCCAAGCTGCACGTCCTGAAGGACTTCCTGGTGGCGCAGGTGTTCAGCGCGTACAGCCCAAGCGAGGGGACCAGAACCTCCTGGTGACTCGGTCAGTTCAGGCCCCCGGGTCCTCGCCAGTGAACACGACATCGTCCGCCACGGCTTTCAGCCCTACATTGAGGTGCTGAGAGGCCACCGCCAGTCGCTGGAACGCCTCGTCCTCGCCGATCCGATGGCGCTCCATCAAGATGCCCTTCGCCTGGCCGATGATGTCCCGGCTACGCAGCGCGAGCTGTAACCCCGCCTCAGTCTGTGCAGCGTTGAGCGCCACAGCCGCGAGAGCAGCGAACAACGCGCCAACGGCGAGGGACTCCTCGCCGAACGCCGCCTTGCGCGACGACAACAGATTCAGCGCACCCAAAGTGCGTCCCCGAGCGAACAGCCGCAACCCCAACATGCTGACGACTCCGGTCTCGACGCTCGCACGGGCGGCGAACAACGGCCACCGAACCTCCGTCGCCAGGTCGTCACTCATGAAGATCTGGTCTACGGCAATAGCGTCTATGCACGGCCCCTGGCCGACCTCGAACTGCACCGCGTCAAGGCGAAGCGCCACCGAGTCACTGGCCGCCGGCGTACCGATCTTGCTGCCTTGAACCAGAGAGATGCCGGCATGCTCACAGCCCGGGACAGTCTCCACCGCGAGATCCACGATGAGCTGCAACGTCTCGTGGACCGAACCGGTGTCCAACGCGCGAGCGACTGTCGCCAAGCGCTCAACCAAGGCACCCTCGTCGACAGCCATGATCAAAACGTACCGCGGCCAGTCACAGGCCCACCACGTGCGACCGCGAACCCTAGCCCCCGGGGTCCTCACAGTGAGAGACCCAACCGATGGCCCCAGCCCTTGAGCCCCTCCTCGCCAAGATCGAAGGCGCAGCAGAACCGCACCTACCGGTTCTTGTGCTCGCAAGTCGATCAAGAAGCTCGAATGTGTCCGGGTTCAGGGACACTCCTCAATCCCGGGTCTGGGGGCGCCGGGGCCTGCGACTCGGCGTCGACCGGCTTCGTCTGCGGGACGTCCGCCGGCTTCGGAAGCGGACTGGCGTGGGTCGGTGACCTGCGAGGACGGCCCTTCCACGACCGTTCCCGGGCGTCCAGGACTGCACGTTGGCGTCGGATGCTCCGGCGGCTCATAACCCAGAGGTCGCCGGTTCAAATCCTGCCCCCGCTACCGCGTTTGCGCAGGTCAGGGGCATGATCACCGATCTTGGCGGTCATGCCTCTTGCGTCGTGGTCAACAGGCGGTCTGCCGCTCCTCGCCCGAGATGCTTCATCGACTGGACGGGCGTGGACGACGGTTGACGTGACCTCTGGGTCGATCACCCAGTCGCCGTGCGCTGACACCGACGACAACTTGGCCGGGCCAGGGCCGGCAAGCGATCAGACATTGACCTTGGCCCCTTACCCGCTGACGCGAGCCGTCGGTGCGCCTTGGGCGTGGTGCAGGCGACCTGACACAAGGCCCATCCACTCGGTCGCCGACTGTGGAACGGTCCGGACGGTAGTCTCGGCCGGTGGCCCCGGATGGGCTTGGCCCGGCGGCGGACGCCGACGTCGAGCGCAGTGCTGTGCTGGCCAGTGCGCAGCGACTTGTCACAGTGCTGGGCGGCCTTCGGGTTCGGCGCGAGGATGCGCTGGCGGTGGTCAACGGGGCGTTCGGTGATGCCCTGGCCGACAGGGGGTCACCGTTGGCGATCCCGATGACGCTGCGGTCAGACACTCAGGTGCTGACCCTCGAGCGCGACGCCCTGGCCAGGGCGCTCCCGGCGGCGACCAGCCGGATCGCCCTGCTGGTGCACGGGCTGATGTCGACGGAGTCGGTGTGGGGTTTCCCCGGTGATCCGGCCACCACCTACGGCAGCGGGCTCGCCCGCGACCATGGAGTCACACCCGTGTGGCTGCGCTACAACACCGGCCGGCACATCTCCACCAACGGGCGGGAGTTGGCCGGGCTGCTGCACCGCCTCGCCGCCGCCTGGCCGGTGCCGGCCCGCGAGATCACGCTCATCGGCCACAGCATGGGCGGCCTGGTGATCAGGTCCGCCTGCCACTACGCGTCCGCCACCCGAACCCGGCGCGGCCTCGGCTTCTTCCGCAGGTCGTGGACGTCCAAGGTCCGCCGGGTGGTGCTCATCGGTGTCCCGAACACCGGCGCGCCACTGGCGGAGTTCGTTACCCTTACCAGCGCCGCCTTGTGGGCACTGCCGATCCCCGCAACTCGCCAAGTCGGTCGAGGCCTGGACGCTCGTAGCGCGGGGATCAAGGATCTGCGGTTCGGTGCGATCACCGACGAGGACTGGCAGGAACAGGGTTCCGACGCCCGCGTACGACCGGTGTCGCACAGCGTCGTCCCCCTACGGCGGGCTGCCTATCTGATCGTCGCTGGCAGCGTCACGACCGACCCCGACCACCCGTTGGCCCGGATGGTCGGCGACTCGCTCGTGACGCCGTCCAGCGCCTCCGGGATGCTGGACCCGGTTACCGGCGAGGGTCTCTTCCCCGGCTGCACCGTCCGCATGTTCCCCAAGGTCACCCACCTCGCCCTGGCCAACCGGCCCGAGGTCTACCAGGCAATCCACGAGTGGTGGCCCTGACCCTCGTGCTCTGTGCTCTGTGCGTTGGCCGTGCCCCTCTGTCATGAACTCGGGATCTCGCGCTCGAACATCTCCGCCCACGGCTGGTACTGCTTCACACTCCAGCCCGACTCCTCGACGAGCAGGAGGAAGACCTCCACGCTCAGCAGCGCCCACAAGCTGTCGCGCTCGCGTCGTGTCGGCTTTCGGCCCATCACGCCTTCTGCGCCCTCAGCGATGTCTCGCCGAACGCGCTGGCGCGTGGCTTTGAGCATCTCCGCGATCACCGCGTCGGTCGGGGCCGCTGACGTCAGGACTTGCGATGGCTCCGGCCCAAGGTGGCGGACCTAGCTGGCGTGCGAGACTGGCGGGGTGACAAGCGAAGACCTCGGTGGGCAGAATGACGGCGTCGCATCGTTCGAAGAAGCACTCCAAGCGGATGCCAACCGTGATCGCGATGGTGTGTCATCACTGCGTGACACCGAAGCAGAGGAAGGCGACGAGGAAGGGCTCGAGGACACCTTCGACCGGGACGAGGCTGAAGAGCGGGAGCTCGGTGCAGGGCTGGATGCCCATGACGAACCAGAGCCTCGGCTCGACTGACCGCGATTGGTCTGGCCAGCCCTCCGCGTGATGGCCCGGTGCCCGCTCCCCCCGCCCCGAATGCCGATCAGGGGCGCATGGAAAGCACGGCAGCCGGCAATCTGTGCGGGTCGGACTCTGGCGACGGCAGTCTCGCGCGGGTCGGTCGTCAGCTGGCGTACGCGTAGAGGGTTCGTGGACCGTCGATGCCCTTCAACTGGAATGGTCCACGATCTGAGAACTGCTCCGTGCTCGCCGGGGCAAGGGTGCGGGTGCCTGGCAACATCCGCGGAATTGGGTGAATCTCGGGCTTGGCCCTTGTTCGAGCAGCTGTGCGCCGCCGGGGCCGGCTGCAGGTTCAGGTGACAGTGGTGATGTTGCTGCTGCTGGGGGCGAAACGATCGGCGGATTCCGACCTGATTTGAACCTCCCTCCGAGCCGAGCGATCCTCTCGATGCGGTCAACCGATGGTCAACATCGTCGGCGTGGCCGCTGCTGGACACGGGTGGACGCTGGCCGATGTCGCCGTTCGCTGAGCTGCACGGACGTCGTTCCACAACCGTCCACCGGCGACTCTGATCGTCCAGAACCCATCGCTCATAACCCAGAGGTCGCAGGTTCAAATCCTGCCCCCGCTACCAACGTAAGCGCAGGTCAGAGGCATGATCACCGATCTTGGCGGTCATGCCTCTTGCGTTGTGGTCAACAGGCGGTCTGCCACCCTTCGCCCGAGATGCTTGATCGACTGGACGGGCGTGGACGCTGGCGCACGAGGGTGGACGTGACCTCTGGGTCGAAATCCCAGGGGTCACCGGACCTGCCTCTTGGCAAGGGATACGCACGGGGCGGGGGGCTGCTGTTGACCACCGAAGCAAGTCCTGCCAGGGGCCCGATGCTGCCTACGACTGCATGTTCGGCGGGTCATGGATGCGCATCAGAACGGCATTCATGAAGGAGCGGGGCCGGTCAAGGACTTTCTCAGCGGGGGCGGCCTCGTTGAGGGCGGCGTCGTCCGGACGGGCGGGTCAAGTTCGCAGCGCCCGGAGGCCCGCAG
>DATCDE010000175.1 GCA_036510875.1 Actinomycetes bacterium | reverse complement strand
CACCGCCACTGACCTGGGAATCGCCGGGGTGGCCGGGATCCCGATGCGCGATGGCGGTGAGGCCATCGGCGCACTCAACATCTACTCACGCGAGCCACGGGAGTGGTCGGATGCGGATATTGCGGTGGCCGTGGTCCTGGCCGACGTGGCGACCGGCTACGTGCTCAACGCCGCCAAGCTGCACGACCAGGAGCAGCTGAGCGAGCAGCTGCAGCAGGCACTGGACTCACGGGTCGTCATCGAACAGGCCAAAGGGATCACCGCCCAGCGGAAATCGGTCACGGTCGATCACGCCTACCAGCTCATGCGCGGTCACGCCCGCAACAACCACGCCAGCCTGCGCACGGTCGCCGAGGCGATCGTGGGGGTGGGACTTCAGGTCTGAGCCCGGCGGCCGTCCCCGCCGACCTGGCGTTTCCCACAGAGCACCCACAACTTGTCCACAGGACCCGACATCCGCTACCAGTCTGGTATCGACCGTCCTGAAGATGCAGCGCGGGGTGGGATCTCTTGTCCGGTCACTGATTCCTCGAACGGCGCCCGAGCAGTCTGCCCAGGACACGCAGTCCCCTCCGGCTGGCGATCGTGCACCATCGCTGCCCGACATGGTGCCGTCATCGAGTGCGCCGTGCACGGTGACCTACCTGCCCGCCTCATCTTCATCCGTCAGGTCGCGGACCTCCGCGATCACCGACAGACCATGCCTGGTGTCAACATGGGACACGTTGATGCTCGCAGGGAACCAGTGCCCATCTCGGCGCCGTCCGCTTGCCACCAGATCCAGGCCCTTGGCGCGGGCCCGGGGATCCGGGTAGCCGTCCTGCCGGTGCTCCTCGTAGGTCTTGCAGACAGGCTCGGGTATCAACGCCTCGATGGACCGACCGCCCAGGTTGTCGCCGTCATACCCAAACAACAGCTCCGCCTGGCGGCTGACAAACCGGATCCGGCCCGACGCGTCCATCCGCACCCAGGCACGGGGCGTGACATGCGGCTGCCTCGCCCGACCCGTCTTTCCCATCAGCGCGGTCATGTCGAGTGGATGAACGGTTGACTGAAGTTGCTGCCGGTCAGTTCGCCCACAGCACGGGAGGTTCTTTTCGATCAGTGGTTACCAGCCCCGGCAGGCTGGTGTCGACTCGAGGGTGCATGGTTCAAGTGCCCGGTGGAGGTCAGTATGCTCGGCCGAAACAGCGGCTCGACGGCGTTTGTTCGCCGAGCTACAGCTGAGCGTGGTGGCATCACGGTTATGAACTACTTGACGGTCCTACCCCTCAGGTTGGGTGGGCTGTCTCGGGTGTATCGTTGGTGCTGTCGCGCCCCCCCAAGAACCTGGCGGCGTTGGTTCGTTTTCGTGCCACTCCTGAACCCGGCGGCCCGTGTCATTTACCGGAGCTACCGAATCGGGTGGTCACAGTGCCGTCATTGACGGACTCCGCCCGCTCCTACCCAGGTTCCGACCACCATGTCGTCGTTTGCCCGAGTCGGCCTGTGTCTCCGCCGGGATCTGAGAGCAGTCCGTCCCACCCGCATGTTCGCTGGCGGGGTTCAGAAAGCGCGCCATAGGTCACGCTGAGGTCCTTGAGGGTGCCGGTTCGCTCGGTGCGGTCGCTGATGGCCTGGCCGCGCCAACCAGATACCGCAGCTTGCCCAGGGCAAGGTATCCATCTTCAGCGAAGCCATCTGGACGCGATGTCCTACCGGCGGACGGCCAAGCGAGGCGGTCTTTGACCCCTTCGCTGCAAGCCGAAGTCCCCAAAGGGCCGGACGGCGCCCGGCAGCTTGCGGGAATTGCCCCAGCAAACGCATTCCGAAGAGTTTCTTTGATGAATGAACTTCGAAGAGAGAGGCAGCAGTCATGTCACAGGAAAGAACTGTCGTCGTCGAGGCTCCCAGAACCCCTGAGGGGGAGTTCGGCAGCGCCCCACAAGACGCCCTGGGCCTGACAACGGACCAGCGGACTGCACAGCACCGGGCAACGTCTGAGATGGATGAGTTCGGCATGCCGCCCAGCTATGTGCCGGGCGTGGACGCGAATCTCTGCGACGACGTCTTCATCCATGCCGAGCAGGTGCCCGAGCAGGTGGGTTTCTCTCGTCCGGTGGACGGCCGCTGGGTCCCGGTCACCTACCGGGAGCTGGCCGAAGAGGTCACCAGGCTGGCAGCCGGGCTGATCGCCTCGGGCATCCAGCCTGGCGACCGGATCGCGTTGTGCTCGCACGTGCGGTACGAGTGGATGCTGTGCGACTTCGCGATCTGGGCTGCCGCTGGCGTGACGGTCCCGATCTACGAGACCTCCTCAGCCGAACAGGTTGAGTGGATCCTGTCCGACTCAGGTGCCGTTGCCGCGTTCCTTGAGACCCC
>DATCDE010000174.1 GCA_036510875.1 Actinomycetes bacterium | reverse complement strand
CAAGGTGTACCGCTGCCCCGGCTGCGACCAGGAGATCCGCCCGGCCACCCCGCACGTGGTGGCCTGGCCGGCCGACGGGCTCGGTGACCTGGGCGACCGCCGGCACTGGCACACGACCTGCTGGTCCGCGCGGGGCCGGCGACGGCCCACGCAGCAGCGCGGCCGGGGCCGGCCCCGATACTGAGCCCCAACGGTCCCAGCGAACTCCCAGCATTCATTCATCAGCCTCCCAGCAGCCGCCAGCCAGACTCCGGGGGTGCGTAAATGGATGCTCACCGGAGTCCTGGTCCTGGCCTTGCTGGGCGCGGGTCTGTTCTGGAGTACGCGCCACGGGGAGGCGGCCCAGACCCGCTACCTCACGGCGGCGGTGACGCGAGGGACGGTGGCCGAGACGGTCGCGACGACCGGGTCGGTGCAGCCGCAGATCTCGGTGAGCCTGGCGTTCAGCGGGTCCACGTCGAGCGGGGCGGGGTCCTCAGGCGGCTCCGGCAGCGCTGGCAGCGGCTCGGGCAGCTCCGGGGGATCGAACAGCTCAGCCGGAACCGGGAGCACGACGCAGAGCGTGAGCAGCGGCGCGACCGTCGTGCGGACGGTGACCGCGAAGGTCGGTGAGCAGGTAGCCGCTGGTGCGGTGCTCGCCACGCTGGACGACACGGCTGCGCAGGCGCAGCTGAGCAGCGCCGAGGCTCAGCTGTCCAGCGCGAAGGCCCGGCAGGCCGCGGAGCCGTCCGGAACGAGCGCGACGACGGTCGCGTCGGACGCCGCCTCGGTGGCGCAGGCGGAGCAGCAGGTGCTCAGCGCGCAGCAGGCGGTGGCCGCGACGGTGTTGAAGGCACCAGTGGCCGGGGTGGTCACCGCCGTGAACGTCACGGTGGGTCTTCCGCCGACGTCTCCCGCGATCACCATGCGTTCCAACGGGCTGGTGGTGGTCGCGTCGGTGCCAGAGGGCGCGATGGCCAGTCTGCAGGCCGGGCAGAAGGCGACCGTGACGTTGCCGGCGCTGTCGAAGTCGGTGGCCGGGACGTTGGCGGCGCTGCCGACGGCGGCATCGTCCAGCTCGGGGTCGGCCGTGACGTTCCCGGTGACGGTGAACCTGACCAGCCCGCCCGCGGACCTCCTCGCCGGGATGAGCGCGCAGGTGACCATCGTCATCGCGCAGCACGCCGACGTGCTGCAGGTGCCGACGACCGCGATCCAGGGTTCGTCGACGGCGCCGACGGTGCAGGTGCTGCAGTCCGGGGTCCCGGTGAGCAAGCCGGTGGAGATCGGGCTGAGCACGAACTCGAGCACCGAGATCATCGCCGGACTGAGTGAGGGCGAGACGGTGGTGGTCGGGGTGGTCAACCCGACCGCGCAGACGTCGACCAGCACGACCACGGGTGGTCTCACCGGTGGCGGGGGCGGCGGGTTCCGCGGCGGCGGGGGGCTGACCGGTGGCGGGGGCGGCGGGTTCCGCGGCGGCGGGGGTGTCACCGGTGGCTGAGCCCGGGACGGCATTGATGGAGATCGAGAACCTGACCCGGGCGTACCGGATGGGTGAGGTCGGCGTGTGGGCGCTGCGGGGAGTGTCGTTCGCGATCCACCCGGGAGAGAACGTCGCGATCATGGGGCCATCTGGGTCCGGGAAGTCCACCCTGCTGCACCTGCTGGGGCTGTTGGACCGGCCGACGTCCGGGTCGTACCGGTTCGCCGGCGTGGAGACGTCGACGTTGTCCGACGACAGCCAGGCCCGGCTGCGCAACAAGGTCATCGGGTTCGTCTTCCAGAGCTTCAACCTGGTGTCGGGGGAGTCGGCCCTGGAGAACGTGGCGTCCCCGCTGGTGTACGCGGGGGTGAAGCGGCGGGAGCGGCTGGACCGGGCGCGGGCCGCGCTGGAGCGGGTCGGTCTGGGCGACCGGCTGGGTCACGATCCGTCGCAGCTGTCCGGTGGGCAGCGGCAGCGGGTGGCCGTGGCCCGGGCGCTGGTGACCAACCCGCCGCTGCTGTTGGCAGACGAGCCGACTGGGAACTTGGACTCGGCCGCGTCCGCGGACATCTTGGCCCTGCTGGATGGCCTGCACGCCTCCGGGCTGACCGTCGTCACCATCACCCACGACGTGGACATCGCGGCGAAGGCCGAGCGGGTGCTGCACATCGCTGACGGCCTGGTGGTCAGCGACGAGCGAGCGACGGTGAGCGCGTGAGCTTCACCGAGGCGTTGCGGCTGGCGGTCCGGCGGCTGCGGACCAACCGGCTGCGGACCGCGCTGACTGCCCTCGGCGTGATCATCGGGGTGGGCTCGCTGGTGGTGCTGCTGGCGATCGGGCAGGGCACGAAGAACCAGCTGACCGCGCGGATCGCGGGGTTGGGCACCAACCTGCTGAGCATCACGGCGGGTTCGGCGTTCAGCGGTGGAGTGCGCGGCGCCGCCGGGTCCGCCTCGACCCTGACGGTCGGGGATGCGACCGCGGTGGCCGCGACCACGGGGGTGGCCGCGGTGGCCCCGGAGATGCCGGTGAGCAACGTGGTGGTGGTCGACGGGCGGACCAACACGACCACCACGTTGACCGGGACGACGCCGGCCGAGGCGAGCGTGCGCAACTACCAGGTCCAGTACGGCACGTTCCTCACCCAGGTGGAGACTGACAAGGCGTTGCGGGTCGCGGTGCTGGGGCCAGCCACGGTGACCGCGCTGGGCGCCACCCCGGCCACGATCGTCGGGTCGACCGTTGACGTCAACGGGATCCCGTTCCGGGTGGTAGGGGTCACCCAGCCGAAGGGCGGCGCGACCGGGTTCAACAACCCGGACGACTTCGTGTTCGCGCCGACCACCACGGTGCAGACGCTGTTCACCGGCACCACGACGCTGCGCTCGGTCGCCGTGTCGGTGTCCGACCCGACCCAGATCCCCTACGTGTCCAGCGCGATCACCTCGACGCTGCGCTACCGGCACGGACTGTCCGGCAGCGCGACCAACGACTTCTCCCTCGCCAGCCAGGACCAGCTGCTGGCGGTCGCCGGGCAGCAGTCCGCGACGCTGCAGCGGTTCCTGATCGGGATCGCCGTGATCGCCATGGTCATGGGTGGGATCGGGATCGCCAACACGATGCTCGTGTCGGTGCGGGAGCGGGTCCGTGAGATCGGCACCCGTAAGGCCATCGGCGCTCGGCGGCGCGACATCGGCCGGCAGTTCCTGGTCGAGGCGGTGATCGTGACCCTGGGCGGTGCCTTGGTGGGCGTCGTGCTCGGCGCCGCCGCCACCGTCCCGGTGGGGCACGCCGTCAACGTGACCGCCGTCCCGTCCCTGGCCGCCATCGCCCTGGCCTTCGCCTCCGCGCTGCTGGTCGGTGTGGTCGCCGGCTACTGGCCGGCCCAGCAAGCTTCCCGGCTCGACCCCGTCGAAGCCCTCCGCTACGAGTGATCGAGGAGAATCGCGCATGTCCACGCCCTACGACCCGACCCAGCCCATCCCCCCGGCCCAGCCGGCGCTGCCGGACCTGTCGGAGTTCATCGCCAACCCCGCCAAGCCGCCCCGCGTGCCGAAGGCGTCCGGTTCGCGCAACTCGCTGTACGCGATCGGGGCGGTCGTCGGCGTCGTCCTGCTGGGAGCCGGCTACGCCCTCGGCCACTACACCGCCAGCGGCCCGACCACCCTGGTCGCCGCCGTCGCCGACGCCCAGGCCGGCAAGCTGCCCTGCGGCACCCCCTCCGCGACCAGCGGCGGCGGCACCGGTGGCGCCGGTGGCAATGCGTCGAGCTTCCTGGTCGCCCGGCTGTGCCAAAGCTCCGGCAGCACCGGCACCGGCACCGGCATCGGCACGGGAGGCGGCGGTGGCGGGTTCGCCGGTGGCGGCGGCGGGGCGCTGGGCGGCCTGTTCGGTCCTGGCGCGGTGTCGGGGACGATCGCCTCGGTCGGCAACGGCAACCTGTCGCTGACCACCCGGGCCGGCACGGTCACCATCACCCTCCCGTCGACCGCGACGGTGACCAAGACCACTGCGGGGGCACTGTCCGACCTGGCCAACGGCCAGCGCGTCGTGGTGACCACCACCACCAGCGGCACCAGCCGGACCGCCACGAGCATCTTCGTGCTGCCCGCCCCGACCACGACCAGCTGACATGGCTCGCGTCCGGGTCTCGGCCGGCACGGTGCAGGTTGCCGTCGTCGTGGGTGCCGTGATCGTCGCCGCGGTGCTGGCGACCAACGGCGGGTCGAGCTCGGCTGCCTCCATCAGCTACACGACCACAGCGGCCACGGTCACGACGGTGACGGACCGGATCTCGGCCACCGGCACCGTCCAGCCGGCGAGCACCCTCAACCTGTCCTTCGGCACCAGCAGCATGCCGGTCACATCGGTCGCGGTGCATCCCGGGCAGACCGTTGTGGCCGGGCAGCAGCTGGCCACCGTGGAGAGCACCACGGCGGCAGCGGCCCTGGCCAGCGCCGAGGCCCAGCTCGCCGTGGCCGAAGCCCAGGCCAGCGCGGCGGCCAGTCCGTCGCCGACGACGAACACGACGACCACGAGCACGACGACGACCGCCAGGGCCGGCTCCGCCGCGGCCTGCACCACCGGGACCGGTGGACGGTCGGGTGCCGCCCCCACCCCGTCCCCGACCCCGACCCCCACGGTGAGCCCGACGTCGTCGAGCAGCCCGACACCCAGCGCGAGCCCGACAACGTCCTCCAGCCCCACGACCTTCCCGGGCCGGCAGGGACCACCGGCACCCTCGTCCAGCCCGACGCCGTCCACCACCCCGACCCCCGTGTCGAGCCGGGCTGCGACCCCCACGGCCGCCCCGACCGCCAAGCCCACGACGGCGGCAAGGACCGCGACGGCCAGCCCCTGCCCCTCGACCTCAACCGGCACAGCCACCCCGGCCCGTTCGGCTTCGACAAGCAGTGGAAGCTCCAGCGCAAGCTCGAGCGGTGGCGGGTCGGGTGGCACCACCTCGCTGGTCTCCGCCCAGGCTGCGGTGTCCCTGGCTCAGGCGACACTGGCTGCCACCACGTTGACCGCCCCATCGGACGGCGTGGTGCTCTCGGTGAACCTCGTGGTCGGGACTCTGCCGGGATCCCCGGCTGTGGTATTGCGCGCGGCTGGGTACCAGGTGGTGGTCGACGTCGCAGAGCAGGACGCGCCCTACATCACGGTCGGCCAGACCGGACAGGCCAGCTTCACCGCCCTGGGCGCCACCGCACCGGTGGCCGTCGTCCAGGCGCCGACCGCTGGATCCAACGCCAGCTCGACGGCTGGGGCGACGGTGGTCTCCTTCCCGGTCACTCTCGCGATCACCGGTCCACCGCCCGGGCTGCTGCCCGGCATGTCCGCGCAGGTCAGCTGGACCGCCGCCACGAAGACCAACGTCCTGGCCGTGCCGACCGGTGCGCTGCGCAGTGGCGACACCGGCGACGTCGTCCAGGTCCTCGTCAACGGCCAGCCGCAGACCACGGCAGTCAGCATCGGGCTGTCCACGACGTCCCTGACCGAGATCACCTCCGGTCTCCGAGCGGGTGACGCCGTGATCACTGGGACGACCGGGTGACCCCACCGGCAACCCCGGATCGGGCGCTTGCACGGCTTGCTGGTTAGAGTCGGCGAACAATCGCCTGCCCCGAGGACCGATGGCCGAGATCAAGTCGAACACCGTGTTGCCCGCGCGCCGGGAGCCGCTCGTGCTGCACACGGCGGACGGGCTGCGGCTGGTCGGTGAGCTGGCCACGCCGGTGGACCGCTCCCCGGTCGCCACGCTGGTCTGTCTGCACCCGCTGCCCACCCACGGCGGGATGATGGACAGCCACCTGCTGCGCAAGGCGTCCTGGTGGCTGCCTGCCCTGGCCGGGATCGCGGTGCTCCGCTTCAACACGCGCGGCACGAGCTCGGCGGCCGGCACCTCCGACGGCAGCTTCGGCGGCGGGACGGACGAGCGGCTCGACGTGGCCGCGGCCCTCGACTACGTCGAGCACCACGACCTGTCGCACCCGTGGCTGCTGGGCTGGTCCTTCGGCACCGACCTGGCGCTGCGCTGGGGCTGCGACCCGGCGGTGGACGGCGCGATCCTGCTGTCCCCGCCGCTGCGGTACTCGGTGGACGCCGACCTGGACACCTGGGCGGCGTCTGGGAAGCCGCTCGTGGCGCTGGTCCCCGAGCTGGACGACTACCTGCGTCCGGAGGAGGCCCGGCGGCGGTTCGCGCGGGTGCCCCAGGCCGAGGTGGTCGGCGTCGAGGGAGCCCGGCACCTGTGGGTGGGGGAGGCCCATGCCCGCCGGGTGCTGGAGGAGGTGGTTGTGCGGGTGGCCCCCGGGGAGGTGCCGCTGACCTGGGCATGGGAGGGTCCCTCGCAGACGTGGAACGACCTGACCGGAGGGCTGCGATGAGCATCGACCTGCAGGGCAAGACCGCGCTGGTGACCGGCGCATCCCGGGGGATCGGCCGGGCGATCGCCGAGGCCTACGCGGCAGCCGGCGCGGACGTCGCTGTCCTGGCTCGCAACGAGGAGCTGCTCAACGAGGTGGCCGCGGCGGTCGAGGGCCACGGCCGGCGCGCCGTCGTGCTCGTCGCGGACGTGACCGACCGGGAGGCCGTCGAGGCGGCGGTGGGGCGGGCGCTGGGCGAGCTCGGTCGGCTGGACGTCGTGGTCAACAACGCCGGCGGCAACAGCTTCATGAGCCCCTTCGTCAACCTTCGGTTCGCCGGCTGGGAGAAGGCCCAGCGGCTCAACGTCGACTCGATCGTGCACGTATGCCAGGCGGTGGGCCCGAGCATGCTGGCCCAGGGGTCGGGGTCGGTCATCAACGTGGCCTCGGTGGCCGGCGTCGCCTCGGTGCCGTTCATGGCGCACTACGGCGCCGCGAAGGCGGCCGTACTGTCCCTGACGCGGACCCTCGCCGTCGAGTGGGCGCACGCGAACGTCCGGGTGAACTCGCTGGTGCCCGGCTGGGTGTCCACCGACCTCACCGAGTTCGCCCGCGCCGGCGACGGCGCGGCCGGGCAGGCGCTGATCTCGCGAGTGCCGATGCAGCGCTGGGCGCGGCCGGAGGAGATCGCCGGCCCCGCAGTCTTCTTGGCCAGCGACGCCTCCTCCTTCGTCACCGGTCAGGCGCTCGTGGTGGACGGTGGGCTGACCGTCAGCTGACCCCCACTTTCCGCATGAAAGTGCCCTTCTGTGCGTGTGCTCGAAGAAGTACGCCCTTCACGGACGGCGGCGTCGCCGGTGGACGTCGTCCATGAAGGGTGGGTTGTTTCGGTAGCACGCACAGAAGGGCACCCTCATGCAGGCAGGGGGAGAGCCTGGATGACGTTCGGCTCGGTCCAACGGCCCTGTCGGGACGACCCCCGGCGCGGTACGTGTTGACCGTCGAGATCGGCACGCTCCGAGGAGGTCGTCATGGCGATGGTTGAGCTGCCTGAGGTAGATCGCTTCGGGCCCGAGCAGGTCATCGTGGTGAACGACCCGGCCGCCCACCTGCTGGGATACCTCGTGGTGGACAACCTCGCGGCCGGCCCCGCGATCGGTGGCCTGCGCATGGCCACCGACGTCAGCGTGGTCGAGGTGGCCCGGCTGGCCAGGGCCATGACGTTGAAGAACGCCGCGGCCGGGCTGCCGCACGGCGGCGCGAAGGCCGGGATCGTCGCCGACCCGGGGCTGCCGTTCGAGGAGAAGGTGCGCCTGGTCCGCGCGTTCGGGCGCGCGATCCGAGACGTGGTGGGCTACATCCCCGGCCCCGACATGGGCCTGAACGAGCCGCTGATGGCGCACCTGCGCGACGCCTGCGGTCGGGCCGTGGGGCTGCCCGCCGTCCTCGGGGGCATCCCGCTCGACGTGCTGGGGGCCACCGGGTACGGGGTGGCGATCGCCGCCGAGGTGGCCGCTGAGCGAGGGGCCGTGCAGCTGGCCGGTGCCCGCGTCGTCGTCCAGGGCTTCGGGTCGGTCGGATCGCACGCGGCGCGGTTCCTGGTCCAGCGCGGGGCGGTCGTGGTGGCGGCGTCCGACAGCCGCGGCGCGGTGGCCAACGACGAGGGGCTCGACATCGAGGCGCTGGTCGCGCACAAGGCGACCGGGGAGACGGTCTCGACCTTCGCCGGCGGGTCGCCGGTCGCGCCGGAGGACCTGGTCGGCTGGCCCTGCGACATCTGGGTCCCGGCGGCTCGGCCGGACGTCCTCACGGTCGAGAACGTCTCTGACCTGCGGGCCCGGCTGGTGCTGGAGGGCGCCAACATCCCGGCCAGCCGGGAGGCCGAGGAGAGGCTGCACGCGGGCGGCGTGGTCGTCGTCCCCGACTTCGTGGCCAACGCCGGCGGGGTCATCTGCGCGGCTGTCGAGTACGCGGGGGGCACGTCGGTGCAGGCTTTCGCCACGATCGAGGACAAGATCCGGACCAACACCCGGCTGGTGCTGGACGGCGTGGCCGAAAGCGGCGAGCCGCCCCGCCGGGTCGCCGAGCGCATCGCCGAGCAGCGGGTCGAGGAGGCGATGAGCTACCGGGCCGCTCCGTGAGTCTCAGCCGGCCGCGACCGGTGAGCAGCGCGACCTGGGCGTCGACGCCGCCGGGCAGCGTCATGGTGAACGCCACCGCCTGCGGCAGGCCGCTCGGGAACGGCTTGGCGGGGGACCCTGACGACTGGGCGGCCAGCGCCTGGATCGTCGAAAGCATCATCGGGCCCATCGGCGCCGACACCTTCTGCACGGTGTAGCCCAGCGATCCGCTGGTGTCGCTGAGGTACAGGCAGCCGTCGAGCTTCTGGACGCCGTCCTCGGACCCGCGGCCTTGGAGTCGATCCCGGCCTTGACCGGTAAGCCGACGACGCGGGCGCGGTCGACGCCGGACCCGCGGCGGGGCTCGTGCTGCCCGTCGAGGTGGTCGTGCTCGCGGCGCCCGGGCAGCCGGCGACGCCGAGGACGGCGGTCCGCAGGGTGGCGGCGGGGACGGCAAGGCGGTGCGTCATCGTGAACCTCCGGGTGCGGGCGCGGTGGGCCCGCACGCACAGGGGACCAGCCGGGGCACCCTGGTGGCGCTGGGTGAATCCCCGGCAGGGGGAGGCTGCGAGTCAGTCTCCGGTGCTGACCCGCGAGTCTCGGTCGCCGGCCACGAGCGCCAGCACGAGCTCGGAGCGGCTGCGGACGCCCAGCTTGCGGTAGATGCGACCCAGGTGGAACTCCACGGTCTTCCCGGACAGGAAGAGCGTGGCGGCGATCTCCTTGTTGGTCAGGCCGTCGGCGGCGCACCGTGCCACCCGCACCTCCGCGGCCGTCAGCGCGTCGTCCGGGGCGGCCCGGCTGCGCAGGGTCGCCCCCGAGGCTCGAAGCTCCTCGCGGGTTCGCGCCAGCCACGGGGCCGCGCCGAGGGCGGTGAAGTCGCTCTCGGCGCCCCGCAACAGGTTTCTGGCCTCGATCCGCTGCCCCAGCCGGCGCCGCATCGCCCCGCCTGCGAGCAGCAGCCGGGCGCGCGGGAACACGTACTCAACGCCCTCCAGCTCGGCGGCCAGCTCCGCCGCCTCCTCCGCGAGCGGCAGGCTGTCCGGCTCGACGGCGCAGCGGACGAGCAGCACCCCCGCCCGGGTCTCGGGCCTGGCGTCCTGCCCGGCCCGCTGCTGGAGCAGGTCCAGCAGCGCCGTCGCGTCGGTGCGTCGTCCGAGCTGGGCCAGCGCCACCGGGGCGTCCAGGTACTCCGGCTGGACGGCGGCCACTCGTCCTGGTCTCAGCAGCGCGACCAGTGCGTCGGTGGGCTCGACGAGGGCGGCGAGGTCGCCGACCGAGAGAAGGGCCAGCACCTCGCACCACAGCGCGTCCGCGGTTCGCCAGGGGCTGCCCAGCGTCTCCGCCAGCCGGCGGGCTTCGCGGGCGTGAGCCAGGGCGTCCTGCGTCTGGCCCCGCGCCCCCTCCAGGGTGGCCACCAGGGTGAGCGAGTCCGCGACGTCGGTGACCCGGCCGGTGATCCGCTCCAGGTCGAGCGCGTCGTCGGCCCGGACGGCGGCGGCGTCCCACGCGGCTACCGAGAAGTCGCACCACGCCAGGCCGCGGACCGTGGCGGTGAGCATGCGGGTGTCGCCGGCCGCGCGCAGCCGGGCCACCGTCTCGTCGATCGCCTCGCGGAGCCGCATCGGGCTCCCCGACCACATCGCGGCCTGCACCGTCATCTGCAGCAGGTCGGTGTGGGTCCGCAGCAGATCCTCGTCCTCGATGGTGGCCAGCGCCTGTTCGAGGTGCCGCCGTCCGGCCTCGGCCTGGTCGGCGTTGAGCAGCGTGAACCCCTGGACGGCGTGCGCGCGGACGGCCTGCACCGGGTCGTGGGGGTCCGCCGCAACGGCGATCTGCTCGGCCAGCCGGCGCAGCCAGTCCGGGTCGTCGAGGTGCAGCGCCGGGTTGAACGCGCTGGCCAGCGCCTGCACCTCCCGGTCCTGGCGTCCAGCGGCACGGGCCTCGTCGACCGCCCGGAGGAAGGCCTCCCACGCCTGCTGGGGTGCCGCCGTGGCTTGGGCGACCTGACCCGCCGTCAACGACAGGCGCCAGCGCAGGTCCGGGTCCTCGACGGTCGGCAGGGCCTCCTCGATGAGCCGTGCGGCGGTGGCCGGGTCGTCGCCTGCCCAGGCGGCCAGGGCGGCCTCGCCCAGCCGTCGTGGGACGGCCGTCGGGTCGGTGCCCACCCGAGAGGCGACCTCGAACGCCTGGGCCGCCGCCAGGTGGGCTCCGCGGGACGCTGCGGTCCTGGCCACCTCCTCCAGCGCGCCCGCGAGCCTCTCGTCGGGCCCGGTCGAGGCCTCGACCCGGTGCCAGACCACGGCGGGTGCGCTGGCCTGCGCGCTGCCGAGGGCGTCGGCGACGGCCGCGTGCACCCGCCGGCGCTCCGCGGGGCTCACCGCCGCAGCAGCAGCGCTGCGGACCAGCGGATGACGCCAGATCACGCCGCGAGGGCTGCACAGCACCAGGCCGGTGGGCTCCGCCTCGGCCAGCCGCCTGTGGTCGGTCCCGACCCCCTCGAGGGCGGCGGCCAGGACCCAGGCCGGCGCGTTCCCGGCGATCGCGGCGGTGGCCGCCGCCAGGCGGACCGGCAGCGGCAGGGCGGCGAACGCCGTGGCATAGACCTTGGCCGGGCTCGTCGCAGGGAGCGGGTCGGGGAGGGGAGCGGCACCACGTCGCTGGTCGTCGTCCAGCAGCGTGGCCAGCTCGACCAGCGCCAGCGGGTTGCCGCCGCCCACCGCGGCCAGCCGCTCGGCCACCGACCGCACCACGCCGTTGAGGGCCAGCACTTCAAGCGCGGCTGCCGGCTCGAGCGAAGGCAAGTCGTACCGGTCGACACCCAGGAGCTCCGCGCCCTCCGACCGAGCAGCCAGGAGCAGCCCCACCGGGTCGTCGGCCAGCCGACGAGCCGCGAACCCGATCGCTTCTCTCGATTCGATGTCGACCCACTGGAGGTCGTCGATGAGGATCAGGAGGGGAGCATCCGCGGCGGCGGCGTCGAGCACCGAGAGCACCGCTGCACCGACCAGCAACGGCGCCGGTGGCTCGCCGCTGAGGCTCCCCAGGGCTTGCTCGAGCGCGTCGTGCTGAGCGGGGACGAGCTCGCCCCAATGGCGCTGCAGCGGCCGGAGCAGCGCGTGGACGCCCGCGTACGGGAACTCGCGTTCATCCTGCGCGCCCGCCCAGCGGAGCACCGTCATGCCGTCGGCGTCGGCGCGTGCCGCATCCAGCAGTGTGGACTTGCCGCTACCCGGCTCACCGCTCAGGAGGAGGGCACCGCCGTGACCGGCGCGGGCGCCGGAGACCACCCAAGCAATCCGCGCGAGCGCCTCCTCGCGGCCCACCAGCACGCCCGAGTCTAGGGACGGGAGACGCCGCGCGGGTCCGCTGACAGGGATTGCCTGGGCGCCACCTGCTCGGAGGTCGCGGGACGGTGGGTGGATGACGCAGCCCGTCCCCGCGCAGGGCGAGTGGCGGCTCACCGTGCGCCGACTCGGAGCCGCTCAGGACGTGAGCCCCGAGCAGGTCAATGTCGTCGTTCAGCTGGATGCGGGCGGCGGTCTGACCGCTGCGGTCGCGGGTCGAGTCGGCGATCCGGGTCGGGGCGCGTGGCAGAGCGCGGGACCCGGCCGGTTGGTGCTCGTCGTCGAGTGGCTCGTGGCGGACGACGCAGGTCGGGCCGGCGGGCTGCTCGTGGTCCGGGCGGCCGCCGAGCTGTTCGACGGGGGTCGCCGGTGCTGGGTGCGGCTCCTCGGGCAGCGCATCGCTGCGGATGGTCGGCCGCTGCACCGGGCGGTGGCGGGAGAGGCCTCGGGGATGTGCACCGAGCCCTGACCGGGATGCTCGGCTAGGTTCGGCGTGTGACCCCGACTCTGGTCCTGCTGCCCGCCTTCCCGCTGTGGTCGGCCATGTACGACGCCGCCCGGCCGATGCTCGGCCACGGCTGCGCCCTGGTGACCCCTGACCTGCGCGGCTTCGGGGGTGCCCCCCTTGGTGCTGCCGCGCCGTCGCTGGCCGTCTACGCCGACGACGTCGTCCGGCTGCTCGACGACCGTGGCGTGGACCGGGCGGTGGTCGGCGGGACGTCGATGGGCGGCTACGTGACGATGGCCCTGCTGCGCAGGCACCCGGACCGGGTGGCCGGCGTGGTGCTCATCGACACCGCGGCCGCCGCTGACGCCGAGCCGGCGCGGCAGAACCGGGAGCGGATCGCCCGGACCGTGCTCGAGGACGGCTCGGTGGAGGTGGTCCTGTCCGAGGTGTTTCCCCGGCTGCTCGGCGACACCACCGAGCACTCTCGTCCGGACGTGGTCGAGCGGGTCCGCGGCTGGGTCGCGGCGGCCGCTCCCGAGTCCGTGGCCTTCGGGCAGCGGGCGATGGCCGGCCGCCCGGACTCGTTCGAGACCCTGCGCGGTGCCCGCGTCCCCGGGCTGGTCATCGTGGGCGAGGAGGACCGGATCACCAGCGTGGACGCCGCACAGGCCATGGCCGAGGTGCTGCCGGGCGGGCAGCTCGCGGTGCTGCCGGGGTCCGGTCACCTGAGCCCAGTGGAAACCCCCGAGGCGTTCGCCTTCGCCGTCTCGGGGTGGCTGTCCGGGCTGTGAACCGGCGTCCGGTCGGTCCGGTCAGGTGCCCCGGAACCGGTTGATCTGCGACAGGTGCCGCGCGCGCAGCACCTCGTCGCGGACCCCGAGCCCCTCCTCCGGGGCCAGGCAGAGCACGCCGATCTTGCCCTGGTGCAGGTTGCGGTGGACCTCGTACGCGGCCTGCCCGGTCTCGGCGAGCGGGAACGTCTTGGACAGCGTCGGGTGGATCTTGCCCCGCTGGATCAGCCGGTTCGCCTCCCAGGCCTCGCGGTAGTTCGCGAAGTGCGAGCCGACGATGCGCTTGAGGTTCATCCACAGGTAGCGGTTGTCGTACTCGTGCAGGTAGCCCGAGGTGGAGGCGCAGGTGACGATCGTGCCGCCCTTGCGCGCGACGTAGACCGAGGCGCCGAAGGTCTCCCGGCCGGGGTGCTCGAAGACGATGTCGACGTCGTCCCCCCCGGTGAGCTCACGGATCTTCTTGCCGAGGCGCTGCCACTCCTTCGGGTCCTGGGTGTGCTCGTCCTTCCAGAACTTGTAGTCCTCGGCGCTGCGGTCGATGATCAGCTCGGCGCCCATGGCCCGGCACAGGTCGGCCTTCTCCGGGCTGGAGACCATGCACACCGGGATGGCCCCGCCGTTGAGCGCGATCTGGGTCGCGTAGGAGCCCAGCCCGCCGGAGGCCCCCCAGACCAGGACGATGTCGCCTTGCTTCATGCCGGCACCGTTGCGCGACACCAGCTGCCGGTAGGCCGTGGAGTTGACCAGGCCGGGGACCGCAGCCTCCTCCCAGGTCAGGTGCTTGGGCTTGGTGAGCAACTGGTTGGCCTTGACCAGGGCGATCTGCGCGAGGCCACCGAAGTTCGTCTCGAAGCCCCAGATCCGCTGCTCGGGGTCGAGCATCGTGTCGTTGTGCCCCAGCGGGCTCTCCAGCTCGACGGACAGGCAGTGCGCCACGACCTCGTCACCGGGCTTCCACACGTGGACGCCAGGGCCGGTCCGCAGCACCACGCCCGACAGGTCCGAGCCGATGACGTGGTAGGGCAGGTCGTGCCGCTTGGACAGCGGGGAGACCCGGCCGTACCGCTCGAGGAACCCGAACGTGGACACCGGCTCGAAGATCGACGACCACACGGTGTTGTAGTTGATCGAGCTGGCCATCACTGCGACCAGGGCCTCGCCGGGACCGAGCTCGGGGGTGGGGACCTGCTCGACGTGGAGGGACCGGCGCGGGTCCTTCTCCTTCGAGAGCAGCCCCTCGAACATGCCGACCTCGTCCTTGTGGACCGTCACGCCGGTGTAGGACTCGGGGACTGGGAGGTTCGCGAAGGTCTCCGCCGGCTCGTCCGCGAGGATCGCTTCCAGGATCTGCTGCATCTCGGCCTCCACTGAGGTTCAGCTGCCGTCCAGCCGCTGCACGCGTCGTCCCCTACAACCCTAGCGATCTCCGGATCCGTCCCGCCCGGCGGGCTCCCGATCCGGCTCGGACCACACCCTTACCTGGTCAACTCCTGGCGGGTTCGACGAGCTCGACGAGGACGCCGCCGGCGTCCCTGGGGTGGATGAAGTTGACCTTGGACCCGGCCGTGCCGCGACGGGGCTGGTCGTACAGCAGCCGCAGGCCCTCCGCGCGTAGGTGGGCGGACACCGCCGCGATGTCCTCGACCGTGTAGGCCATCTGCTGGATCCCGGGCCCGCTGCGGTCCAGAAACTTGCCGATCGTGGAGTCCGGGGACAGCGGCGCGAGCAGCTGGATCGAGGAGCCGGAGTCGCCGACCGCCATCATGGCCTCGCGGACGCCCTGCTCCTCGTTGGTCTCCACGTGCGTGCAGCGCATGCCGTAGACCCGCTCGTAGAAGGCGATCGCCTCGTCGAGGTCGGCGACGGCGACCCCTACGTGGTCGATCCGGGTGAACAGCTGCTCGGTCATGGCCGACTCCTCCCGCCCGCACTCCCTGCCCTGCTCGGTATCGTGGCATCGACCGCATGCGCAGCGTCAGGAGGGTGCCTTCCATGGCCGGATCCGTCATCGTCGCAGGAGCCCGCACGCCGATGGGTCGGCTGCTCGGCTCGCTCAAGGACTTCTCCGCCACCGACCTCGGCGGCGTGGCCATCAAAGGGGCGCTGGCCAAGGCCGGGGTGGCGCCCGACCAGGTGGACTACGTGATCATGGGGCAGGTGCTGCAGGCCGGTGCCGGGCAGATCCCCGCCCGCCAGGCCGCGGTCAAGGCCGGTATCCCGATGACCGTCCCCGCGCTGACCATCAACAAGGTGTGCCTGTCCGGCCTGGATGCGATCGCCCTGGCCGACCAGCTGATCCGCGCCGGCGAGTTCGAGATCGTCGTGGCCGGTGGCATGGAGTCGATGACCAACGCGCCGCACCTGCTGCCGAAGTCCCGCGAGGGGTTCAAGTACGGCGACACCGCGCTGGTCGACTCGATGGCGTACGACGGGCTGTTCTGCGCCTTCGACCAGGTGGCCATGGGCGTGGCCACCGAGCGCTACAACGAGCGCTACGGCCTCACCCGCGAGGACCAGGACGCGTTCTCCGCCCGGTCGCACCAGCGGGCCGCCGAGGCGTGGAAGAACGGCCTGTACGACGACGAGGTGGTCCCGGTGGAGATCCCGCAGCGCAAGGGGGAGCCGCTGCTGTTCAAGGAGGACGAGGGGATCCGGGCCGACACGACGACGGAGAGCCTGTCCCGGCTGCGGCCCGCGTTCGCCAAGGACGGCACCATCACGGCGGGCTCGTCGTCGCAGATCTCCGACGGCGCCGCCGCCGTCGTGGTCATGAGCAAGGCCAAGGCCGAGGAGCTCGGGCTGACCTGGCTGGCCGAGATCGGTGCGCACGGCGTGGTCGCCGGCCCGGACGCCTCGCTGCAGGAGCAGCCGGCCAACGCCATCAAGGCCGCGCTGGCCAAGGAGGGCATCGGCGTCGCCGACCTCGACGTCGTCGAGATCAACGAGGCCTTCGCCGCGGTCGGCCTGGTCTCCCAGCGCTCCCTCGGGCTGGACCAGGAGAAGGTCAACGTCAACGGCGGCGCGATCGCCGTGGGGCACCCGATCGGGATGTCCGGCGCCCGGCTGGTGCTGCACCTGGCGCACGAGCTCAAGCGCCGCGGTGGCGGCACCGGTGCGGCCGCACTGTGCGGCGGCGGCGGCCAGGGCGACGCCCTGGTGATCCGCGTGCCGAAGGCCTGACCCGGCCGGTGGCCCGCGCCGTCGACGTCCCCGACCTGGTCGCACGGGCGCGTGCAGCTGACGCACGGGCCGTCGCCCGGCTGATCTCGCTGGTCGAGGACGCCTCGCCGCACCTGCGTGAGGTGATGGCGCTGCTCGCGCCGCACACCGGGCAGGCGCACGTCATCGGGCTCACCGGCTCGCCCGGCGTGGGCAAGTCGACGTCCACGTCCGCCCTCGTGGGCGGGTTCCGGGCCCGCGGCCTACGGGTCGGCGTGCTCGCGGTCGACCCGTCCTCACCGTTCTCCGGCGGGGCCCTGCTCGGCGACCGGGTGCGGATGCAGGAGCACGCCACCGACCCGGAGGTCTTCATCCGCTCGATGGCCTCCCGCGGACACCTGGGCGGGCTGGCCTGGACGACCCCGCAGGCGCTCCGGGTGCTCGACTCCGCCGGCTGCGACGTCATCCTGGTCGAGACGGTCGGGGTGGGGCAGTCCGAGGTCGAGGTGGCCGGCCTGGCCGACACCACCGTGGTGCTGCTGGCACCCGGCATGGGCGACGGCATCCAGGCGGCGAAGGCCGGCATCCTGGAGATCGGCGACGTGTACGTGGTGAACAAGGCCGATCGCGACGGCGCGGACAACACGGTGCGCGAGCTGCGTTCGATGCTCAGCCTCGGGGAGAAGCAGCCGGTCGACGCCTGGAAGCCGCCGATCGTGAAGACCGTCGCCTCCCGCGGCGAGGGTCTGCCCGAACTCCTGGACGCCCTCGACCGGCACCTGGAGTGGCTGCGCGCCTCCGGGCACCTGCACGGCCGCCGGCTGCGCCGGGCCGCCGAGGAGATCGAGGCCATCGCCGTCGCCGACCTGAGGCAGCGGATGGGCAGCCTCAGCGACGGCCAGCACCTGCAGGAGCTGGCCGCCCAGGTGGTGGCCGGTGCGCTGGACGCGTTCTCGGCGGCCGACACTCTCGTGGCCGGGTTGGTCGACCAGCCGAGCTGACCCCTGTGCCAGGATCGCCCCTGCCCTGGCAACCAGCTCGGAGGAGGACCGGCCCGTGCACGCGGTGGCCCTGATCCTCCGCGGGATCCGCTGGCGGGCCTGGGCGTCCCTCGCCGTCCTCTTCGTCGCCGTCGTCGCCACCGCGGCCGCTGTCGCGGCCCCGATGTACGCCCACAGCGCCGAGGAGTCGCTCATCCGGGACCGGCTCGGCGCGCTGAGCCCGGTGACGACGGGCTACCTGGTCCGCGGCCAGGTGGCCGGACAGACCCCGTTCACTCCGACCGAGGTGATGCAGGCGGCCCAGGCCGCGGCCCTCGACCCCCGGCTCGGCCCCCGGTAGGGCCGGCCGAGGCTCGGGGTCGGCGTGACCGACGGCCAGGTCACGTCGGGCGGCCACCTGCTCGGGGTCGCGGCGGTGGGCTGGCACGACGGCATGTGCGAGGGCGGCAGGGTCGTCCTGGGAGGTCAGTGTCCGCAGAGCGGCAAGCAGGCCATGGTCTCGGCCGGGCTGGCCCAGAGCGCCCACCTCGAGGTCGGCTCCCAGCTCGACCTGGGCATCTACCGCCCGGACGGCAACCTGGTACGGGTCGTGGGGGTGTACGACGCCGCGACGGCGAAACCGTCGGTGTGGGGTCCGTCGACCCCGGCCCAGGCGTCCCCCGGTGTTCGCGAGGGGGATCCGGACCGGCTGGACGAGATCCTGGTGCCGCAGGACGAGATCCTCGGTTCGCAGGGACAGGTCCAGGTGGCCGCGCTGCGGCCGCTGCTGCCCGACCGGCTCACCGTGGATGCGCTGCCCGGTGTCGTCGCGTCGGTCGGCGAGGCAGCCGCGACCTCCGACCCGCAGCGAACCGTCCACTTGTCGCGTGTGAGCACGCTCGCGGACGCCGTGGATCAGCTGGCGCCGGATCGGTTCCAGGTCCGGACGGCGGCGTTCGCGGTGACCGCCCAGCTCGTGCTGCTGGCCTGGGCGGTGCTGTTCCTCATCGTGTCGGCTACCGCGGACGAGCGCTCGGGAGAGGTCGCGCTGGCCAAGCTGCGGGGCATGCGGGCCTCGGCCACCATGCTCTTCGGGATGGGTGAGTCCGTGCTGCTCCTGCTGGCGGCCATCCCGCTGGGGCTGGTCGTGGGCTGACTGGCCGCTGCGGCCCTGGTGTCCGCCTACCTGCTGCCAGGCGTCGCCGTGACGATGACTCCGGGGGTGTGGCTGGCCCTCGGAGTGTCCTTCCTCGGCGGGCGGTCGGCCGCTGCTCTGGCCGCCCGCGGCATCCTGCGGGCCCCGGTGCTCGAGGAGCTGCGCCGGACCAGCGGCCGGCGGGCCCGGCTGGCCCGCTCCGTGGCGGTGGACGCCGCGGCGGTCGCGCTCGCGGCGGCGGGGCTCTACGAGCTGCGGCAGGGCAGCTCCGACTTCGCCGCCGTCCTCGCCCCCGGGCTGCTCGCGCTGGCGCTGGGGCTGCTGTCGGTGCGGGTGGAGCCCTCCCTCGCGCGCGCGAGGGAGGGAGGGCACCACCCGGGCGTCGTCCGGCCTCCCCTCGTTCCTGACGGCGCGCAACATCGCCCGGCGTCCCAAGAGCCTGCAGCTGGTCGTGCTGGTCGCTGTCGCCGCCGGGCTCGCGGTGTTCACGGTGGACGGCTGGGTGCTGGCGGCCCAGCACCGCACCGCGAACGCCGACGTGCAGGTCGGGGCCAGCGCGGTGCTCACCGTGTCGGGGTCGTCGCCCGACGCGTTGCGCGCCGCGGTGGACTCGGTCGACCCGGACGGGCACTGGGCGATGGCTGCGCTGCGCACCTTGGCCCAGGGCGGCGGGCTGCTGGCCGTCGGCACGGCGCGGCTGGCCGCGGTCACGGCCTGGGACCCGGCCTGGGCCGGGACCAGCTTCGACCACCTGGCCGGGACGTTGCGGCCCCCGTCGGGGGGCTGGCCGGGTAGCCGGTGGATGGGCCGGTCACCCTCTCGCAGGCCGAGGACGCGCGCGGCCCGGTGGACCTGACCGGCCAGGGCGTCCAGTGGCGCAGCGGCGTGTGGGACAGCACCGGGACCCCCCCCGCCACCGGGACCACGGTGACGACCAGCGGTGCCGGCCTCAGCGTGGCCCTGACGCTGGACGTCACGCTGGACGCCGCGGCAGCGGTGGCGGACCACCCGGCGGTGCTGCCGGTCGTGCTCGGCGACCGGACCCCACAGGTCACCGCCGGCGACTCGTCCGGGGCCCGGCTCGGGGTCGGGGTCAGCGGGGACACAGATCGCTGGCAGCCGGTGGCCCAGGGCCCGCTCCCTCGACTGGGCCGCGCGGGGGCGATGGCCGACCTCCGGTACGCCCTCGCCGAGCGGGGCCCCACCATGACCCCGGTGGAGGAGCAGGTCTGGCTCGGCGCGGCGGCTCCGGCGGTCGCGGCCACGGTCTGGCTGCCCGCCCTGGACCAGCTCAGCGGATCCGGGGACGGCCCACCCATGAGCTGCGCCGGCCTGGGGTGCCCTGGCCGTGCTCCTCGCCGTCACGATCGGCGTGCTCGCGGTGCTGGCCCACGTCGCGGCCCGGCGCGCCGTCCACCTGGCGGTGCCCGACCGGCTGCGGGAGGTGCAGGCTTGACCGTGACCGTCGCTGCCCCGCCGCGCGGGCTGTCCGTGCGCCGCGAGGAGCTGGTCCACATCTACCGTGCCGGCGGCACCGAGGTGGTGGCCGTGCACGGTGTCGACCTGGACGTCGCGGCCGGCGAGCGGCTGGCCCTGCTCGGACCGTCCGGCTCCGGCAAGTCCACGCTGTTGGCGCTCATGGGCGGGCTGCTCCCGCCGTCCGCGGGCCGGGTCTTCGTGGGTGCCGAGGAGATCAGCCGGCTCGGGCAGGCCGGCCTGCTCCGGCTGCGCGCCGACCGGGTCGGCATCGTCCTTCAGGGTGCCGCGCGCAACCTGCTCGCCGACGCCTCCCCGCTGGACCACGTGCGGTTCGCCCAGCGCTCGTCCGGCCGCGCTGCCCGCCGGCAGGGCATGCGGCCGGCGGAGCTGCTGGACACCCTCGGTCTGTCGTCGGTCGCCGCGCACGCGCTGAGCGGGTTGTCCGGCGGGGAGCAGCAGCGGGTGGCCCTGGCGGTGGCAGTGGCCAACGGCCCGGGGCTGCTGCTCGCGGACGAGCCGACGTCCCAGCTGGACCACGAGGCGCGGGATGCCGTGCTGGACCTGCTCGAGCAGGTCAACGCCCACTTCGGGACGACGGTGGTCGTGGTGACCCACGACCCGGACGTCGGCGCGCGGCTGGACCGGACGGTCTCGATGCGGTTCGGCCAGGAGGGCCGGCTCGGCGAGCAGTTCGCGGTGGTCGGCAAGGACGGCACGGTCCACCTCCCCGACCACGTCCTGGCCGACTGGCCGCCGGGGACGCTCGTGCGGATCGACCAGGACGGCGCCGACCTGCGGCTGCGTCGGAGGACCCCATGACCGACCTGAGCGGCCGGATGCACGCCGAGGCCGTGACCGTGCGCCGTGACGGCCGGCTGGTGCTCGACGACGTCTCCCTCGAGGCGCTCCCGGGCCAGCTGCTCGCGGTGACCGGCCCGTCCGGCTCCGGGAAGTCGACCCTGCTCGCGGTGCTGGCCGGGATCATCCCGCCGGACGGCGGCCGGGCGACCTTGCCGTCGACCACGGAGCCGCTGCGGGTCGTGACCATGCTCCAGGGCTACGGGCTGCTGGCCGTGCTGGGCCGCGGAGAACGTGGAGCTGCCGCTCCAGCTCGCGGGGCGGCCGCGGGGCGAGGTGCGGGAGCGGGCAGCTGTGGCGCTCGTCGAGGCCGGCCTGGCGGAGGGCCACGAGCAGCTCGTGGAGGTGCTCTCCGGCGGGCAGCGACAGCGGGTGGCGCTGGCCAGGGCCCTCGTGGTGGACCCGCACGTGCTCGTCGCCGACGAGCCGACCGCCGAGCTGGACTCGGACACCGCGGAGGTCGCGCTGGCCGTGCTGCGGGCCCGCGCGGACGCCGGTGGAATCGTCGTGCTGGCCACCCACGACCCCGAGGTCGCCGCCCGCTGCGACGCCGAGGTGCACCTCGTCGACGGCCGGCTGGCGGTGCCCGCACTCCCGTCCGGCGGCTGACCGAGGGGTCCGGAACGGTCGGCTAGGCTCGGCGGTGACGGCTCGCCGGATCCGGTGGCCCACGCCGTCACCGCCGTCACTCTCGAGGAGGCCCCGGTGGAGGCGAAGGACATCGACGCCGGCCGGCAACGGTGGCAGGAGCGCTACGACGCGGCGCTGTCCCGCGGGCAGGTGCGCGACGCTGACTTCACCACGCTCTCGGGTGTCGAGGTGGACCCGGTCTATGGACCGCCGCCTCGTGTCGTCGTGCCCGGGTTCGAGCGGATCGGCTGGCCGGGGGAGTACCCGTTCACCCGTGGGCTGCACTCCACGGGGTACCGCGGCCGGCCGTGGACCATCCGCCAGTTCGCCGGGTTCGGCAACGCCCAGCAGACCAACGAGCGCTACCGGATGATCCTCGACGCCGGTGGCGGCGGGCTCAGCGTGGCCTTCGACATGCCCACGCTCATGGGCCGCGACTCCGACGACCCGCGCAGCCTGGGCGAGGTCGGCCACTGCGGCGTGGCGATCGACTCGGTCGCCGACCTGGAGGTGCTCTTCGACGGCATCCCGCTCGGCGAGGTGACGACGTCCATGACGATCAGCGGCCCCGCCGTCCCGGTGTTCTGCATGTACGTGGTTGCCGCCGAGCGCCAGGGCGTGGATCCGTCGGTGCTCAACGGCACCCTGCAGACCGACATCTTCAAGGAGTACATCGCGCAGAAGGAGTGGCTGTTCCCGCCTGAGCCGCACCTGCGGCTGATCGGCGACCTGATGGAGTGGTGCGCCGACCGGGTGCCCGCCTACAAGCCGCTGTCGGTGTCCGGGTACCACATCCGCGAGGCCGGGTCGACGGCCGCGCAGGAGCTCGCGTTCACCCTGGCCGACGGGTTCGGCTACGTGGAGCTCGGGCTGGCCCGCGGGCTGGACATCGACGTGTTCGCGCCCGGGCTGTCGTTCTTCTTCGACGCACACATCGACTTCTTCGAGGAGATCGCGAAGTTCCGGGCCGCCCGCCGGATCTGGGCCCGCTGGATGCGCGACGTGTACGGCGCGACGACCGAGAAGGCCCAGTGGCTGCGGTTCCACACCCAGACGGCCGGGGTGTCGCTGACCGCCCAGCAGCCGGACAACAACGTGGTGCGCACAGCGATCGAGGCGCTGGCCGCCGTACTGGGCGGAACGAACTCGCTGCACACCAACGCCCTGGACGAGGTGCTCGCGCTGCCCAGCGCCAAGGCCGCGGAGATCGCGCTGCGCACCCAGCAGGTGATCCTCGAGGAGACCGGGGTGGCCAACGTGGCCGACCCGCTGGGCGGGTCCTGGTACCTCGAGGAGCTGACCGACCGGATCGAGGCCGAGGCCGAGGCGATCTTCGCCAAGATCAAGCAGATGGGCGACGGCACGACCCACAACGGGATGACCTCGGGCATCCTGCGCGGCATCGAGGACGGCTGGTTCACCTCGGAGACCGCCGACGCCGCCTTTACCTACCAGCGCTCGCTGGAGAAGGGCGACAAGTCGGTCGTGGGCGTGAACGTGCACACCCAGTCTATCGAGGAGCCGCTGGAGATCCTCCGGATCAGCCACGAGGTCGAGCGGGACCAGGTCGCCGAGCTGGCCGGCCGCCGCCAGGTGCGTGACGAGGCGGCCGTCCGCGCAGCGCTGGTCGAGCTGGAGGCGGTCGCGAGGGGCACCGCGAACCTGGTCGAGCCGATACTCGTCGCGGCCCGCGCGGAGGCGAGCCTCGGCGAGATCTGCGCGGCGCTGGGTGACGTGTTCGGCCCGTACCGGGAGCCGGCCCGCTTCTGACCCGCCCGGCCGCACCGGTTGGGCGCACCCGGTGATTTCGGGGAGGATGGGGCGCATGTCCACACCGAGCTTCAACCTGCCCGGGGCCGTCGACCTCGGGGCCCTCGCCGCGCAGAACGCGGCCCGCGCCCGCGCCGAGGAGGCCAGGGCGGCTGCCGCCGCAGCCGGCCCGGATGCCCCCACCGTGGCACCGTCCCACGTCGACGTGACCGAGGCCACCTTCCAGGCCGAGATCATCGACCGGTCCATGACCGTCCCGGTGGTCGTCGACTTCTGGGCCGAGTGGTGCGGGCCGTGCAAGCAGCTCAGCCCGATCCTCGAGCGGCTGGCCGCCGAGGCGGATGGCGCCTGGACGCTGGCGAAGATCGACGTCGACGCCAACCAGCGGGTCGCCGCGGCCTTCCAGGTGCAGAGCATCCCCACAGTCCACGTGGTGTGGCAGGGCCAGCTGGTGCCCGGGTTCAGCGGCGCGCTGCCCGAGCCGCAGGTGCGCGAGTTCATCGACCAGGTGCTGGCGCTGGCCGCGGGGGAGGACATGGCCGCGCAGCAGCCGCTCGACCCGGGGGTGGAGCAGGCCCTCGACGCGCTCGAGCGCGGCGACCTGGACGCCGCCGCCGAGGCCTACCGGACGGTGCTCGCCGGGTCACCCGGCAACGAGGAGGCCCGCCTCGGGCTGGCCCAGGTGGAGCTGATCCGACGGACGCAGACCACCGACGTGGCCGCCGCCCGGCAGGCGGCGGCGGAACGGCCCGACGACGTGGACGCCCAGTGCCTGGCCGCCGACCTGGACGTGGTGGGCGGCAACGTCAGCGACGCCTTCGACCGGCTGATCGACCTGGTCCGGCGCTCGTCCGGCGACGACCGGGACCGGGCCAGGGCGCACCTGATCGCGCTGTTCGACGTCATCGGGCCGGACGACCCGCGAGTGGCCAAGGGGCGCACCGGGCTGGCCAGCGCGCTGTTCTAGCCGGGCGACGGGTCAGTCCGCGCGGCGCAGCCAGACCGTGCCGAGCGGTGGTACCCGGACCGTCGCGGACGCCGGACGGCCGTGCCACGGGTCGTCGCCCGCCCACACCTGGCCCAGGTTGCCGACGCCGCTGCCGGCGTAGTCCGTGGCGTCGGTGTTGAGCACCTCGTCCCAGCGACCCGTGGACGGCAGGCCGAGCCGGTAGGACTCGTGCGGCACCGAGGAGAAGTTCGACACGCAGGCCAGCACCGAGCCGTCGTCCCCCTTGCGCAGGAACGAGAACACGTTGCCGCTGGCGTCGTTCGCGTCGATCCACTCGAACCCGGTCGGGTCGACGTCTAGCCGCCACAGCGCCGGCGTCTCCTGGTAGACCCGGTTGAGGTCGGCGACCAGCTTCTGGACGCCGCGGTGGTCGGGGTGGTCGAGCAGCCACCAGTCCAGGGACCGGGACTCCGACCACTCTGACTCCTGGCCGATCTCGGCGCCCATGAACAACAGCTGCTTGCCGGGGTGCGCCCACATGTACGCCAGGTAGGCCCGGACCGTGGCCAGCTGCTGCCAGCGGTCACCGGGGACCTTGCGCAGCAGCGAGCCCTTGCCGTGGACCACCTCGTCGTGCGAGATGGGCAGCACGAAGTTCTCGGTCCAGGCGTACATCATCGAGAACGTCATCTGGTTGTGGTGGTACTGCCGATGGACCGGCTCGCGGCCCAGGTAGTCCAGCGAGTCGTGCATCCAGCCCATGTTCCACTTGAAGCCGAAGCCGAGGCCGCCGAGGTGGGTCGGCCGCGTGACGCCAGGCCAGGCGGTGGACTCCTCGGCGATCATCATGGCACCGGGCACCCGGCGGTACACCGTGGCGTTGGTCTCCTGCAGGAAGGCCACCGCGTCGAGGTTCTCCCGGCCGCCGTAGATGTTGGGCAGCCACTCCCCGTCCTTGCGCGAGTAGTCTAGGTAGAGCATCGAGGCCACCGCGTCGACCCGCAGGCCGTCGATGTGGTACTCCTCGAGCCAGAAGACGGCGTTGGCCACCAGGAAGTTGCGCACCTCGCGGCGGCCGAAGTCGAACACGAGCGTGCCCCAGTCCGGCTGCTCGCCCTTGCGCGGGTCGGCGTGCTCGTACAGCGGCGTCCCGTCGAAGCGGGCCAGGGCCCACGCGTCCCGCGGGAAGTGCGCGGGGACCCAGTCGACGATGATGCCGATCCCGGCCTCGTGCAGCCGGTCGACCAGGTAGCGGAAGTCGTCGGGCGAGCCGAACCGCGAGGTGGGGGCGTAGTAGGAGGTGACCTGGTAGCCCCACGACCCGCCGAACGGGTGCTCGGCCACGGGCAGCAGCTCCACGTGGGTGAAGCCGAGCTCGGTGACGTACTCGACCAGCTCCTCGGCCAGCTGGCGGTAGCCCAGCCCCTGCCGCCACGAGCCGAGGTGGACCTCGTAGATGCTCACCGGGTCGCGGTGCGGGGCGCTGGCGGCCCGGCGCTCGAGCCAGGCCGTGTCCTGCCACTCGTAGCTGGACCGCTCGACCACCGAGGCCGTGGCCGGGGGGCACTCGGTCGCCCTGGCCATCGGGTCCGCCTTCTGCCGCCACACGCTGTCCCGGCCCAGCACCTCGTACTTGTACCGGGTGCCCTCGCCCACACCGGGGACGAACAGCTCCCACACGCCGCTCGAGCCGAGTGAGCGCAGCGGGAAGCCTCGGCCGTCCCAGTGGTTGAAGTCACCCACGGCGCGCACGCCCCGGGCGTTGGGCGCCCACACGGCGAACGACGTACCCGTGACGGCGTCGGCGCCCTCGCCGTAGGTGCGCACGTGCGACCCGAGGACCTCCCACAGCCGCTCGTGTCGGCCCTCGGAGATCAGGTGCAGGTCGAGCTCCCCCAGGGTGGGCAGGAACCGGTACGGGTCGTCCGACGTGGTCGGGCCGTCGCCGTAGTCGACCACCACTCGGTAGTCCGGCACCTGGGTCAGCGGGAGCAGGGCGACCCACACCCCCTCGTGCTCGTGCTCGAGCGGGTACGTCTGGTCGCCAACCCGCACCTCCACCGACTCGGCCCACGGCCGCAGCACCCGCACGGTCACCCCGTCCGGTCCGAGGTGCGGGCCCAGCATGCCGTGCGGGTCGTGGTGGGCGCCGCCGATGAGGCGGTCGAGCTCGCCGGTGGGCACCGGGACAGGCCGCCGGCCGGCCGGAGGTTGGCTGGTCGTCATCCGGCCAGCCTCTCGATCGCGGCCAGCGGGATCGCCAGCCAAGTCGGTCGCATCCGGGACTCGTAGACCACCTCGTACACCGCCTTCTCCGTCTCCAGGGCCCGCAGCAGCACCGCGTCCCTGCCATCCTCCGGCAGGTACCCGTACCCCCGCAGGAAGGCGGCCCGATTGTGCTCCGCCCACTCGGCGGCCCGGTAGGCCAGCTGCTGGTCGTCCGGGTGGTCGAGTAGCACCTGCCGGGCGGCGTAGTCGATCGAGCGGAGCATGCCGGCGACGTCGCGCAGCGGGGTGTCCAGCGCGCGGCGCTCGGCCGACGGCGTCTGCGGCTCGCCCTCGAAGTCCAGCACCTTCCACCCGGACGTGATACGCAGGGTCTGCCCCAGGTGGAAGTCACCGTGCACCCGCTGGGACGGCACCTCCTGGCCGAGCGCCGCCAGCGCGTCGAAGTGGCGACGCAGACCCGGCTCGAACGGGGCCAGGTCAGGGACCTGGGCGACGGCGTCCGCGAGCCGCTCGCTCATCCGGGCGGCCCGCCCGGCCAGGTCGGCCGGGGTCAGCGAGCCGGTGGGGAACGCCTCGGTCAGCGCGGCGTGCATCTGCTCGGTGGTGGCCCCCAGCCGCTCGGCGTCGCTCGCGAAGTCCCCGCCGCACTCGCCGGGATGGAGGTCGGCCTCGACGAACAGGTCGCGCACGCTGGCCTTGGCGATCTCCCAGCCGTCGGCGCCGTCCGCCAGGTACTCCTGGAGGAACGCGAGGGTCCCCTCGGGGCTGTCCACGTAGCCAAGCGGGGTCGCGATGACCGTGCAGCCCACCGCGGCCAGGCCGGCGTGCACCTCGACGTCCGGATTCACCCCCGGCGCGACCTGCCGGTAGATCTTCATGATCAGGGAGTCGCCGAACAGCAGGGAGGTGTTGGACTGCTCCGCGGTCATCACCAGGCTCGGTCCGCTCGGCGGTACCGGCTGCCCGCCGATCCGGTGGAACCGCAGCTGGTCGCGGGTGGCCTCGGCCCCGATCAGCTCGAGCAGGCTGCCGGTGACCTCCCGGTCGTGCAGCGCGTCGTAGACGTACCCCTGCCCGTCCCGTCCCACGAACGCGTGCTCGAGCCGCTCCTCGGCGTTGTCGCGGCGCTCGAGCACCAGCTGGTAGACCGACCGGCGGCCGTCCGCCTCGACGTCCAGCAGGACGATGTCCACCGGTGGCGCGTCGTGGACCCGCCCCAGGGAGCGCAGCCCGAGCACGTGGTACTCGCGGCCCTTCTCGGCGAACCAGCGCTGTCGGTCCAGGAACTGTGTGAGGCCATCGGGCAGGGTCACGTCATCGTCCTCCAGGTCGGCTCGTTCACGTCGCCTGCTCGGGACGGGGGAGGCGGAACCAGTAGAAGCCGTGCCCGCCCAGGGTGAGCAGGTAGGGCAGCTCGCCGATCCGGGGGAAGTGCGCACCGCCGAGCATCTCCACCGGGGAGACCCCCTCGTAGGCCCGCAGGTCCAGCTCGACGGCCTGGGCGGAGCGCGACAGGTTGTTCACGCACAGCACCCGGTCGTCGCCGAACTCGCGGACGAGGCTGAACACGCTCGGGTTGTTGCCGCCGAGGTCGTGGAACCCGCCGAGCCCGAACGCCGGGTTCTGCTTGCGCACCTCGATGAGCCGCCGGGTCCAGTGCAGCAGGGACGACGTGTTGCGCAGCTGAGCCTCGACGTTCGTCACCTGGTAGCCGTAGACGGCGTCGGCGACGACGGGCAGCATCATCCGGCCGGGGTCGCAGGTGGAGAAGCCGGCGTTGCGGTCCGGCGTCCACTGCATCGGCGTGCGCACGCCGTCCCGGTCACCCAGCCAGATGTTGTCGCCCATCCCGATCTCGTCCCCGTAGTACAGGACCGGGGAGCCGGGCAGCGACAGCAGCAGCGCGGTGAACAGCTCGATCTGGTCTCGGTCGTTCTCCAGCAAGGTCGCCAGCCGCCGCCGGATCCCGATGTTCGCGCGCATCCGGGGGTCCTTGGCGTACTCGCTCCACATGTAGTCGCGCTCTTCGTCGGTGACCATCTCGAGGGTCAGCTCGTCGTGGTTGCGCAGGAAGATGCCCCACTGGCAGCTGCTGGGGATCGGCGGGGTCTCGGCCAGGATCTCCGAGATCGGGTAGCGCGACTCGCGCCGCACCGCCATGAACAGCCGCGGCATGACCGGGAAGTGGAACGCCATGTGGCACTCGTCGCCCCCGACCTCGGGGTCGCCGAGGTAGTCGACGACGTCGGCCGGCCACTGGTTGGCCTCGGCCAGCAGCACCCGATCCGGGTACAGCCGGTCCACCTCGGTGCGCACCCGGCGCAGGAACTCGTGGGTCCGCGGCAGGTTCTCGCAGTTGCTGCCCTCCTCCTCGAACAGGTACGGGACGGCGTCCAGCCGGAGCCCGTCGATTCCGAGGTCCAGCCAGAACCGCAGCGCCTCGAGGATCGCGTCCTGCACCCGGGGGTTGTCGAAGTTGAGGTCCGGCTGATGGCTGAAGAAGCGGTGCCAGAAGTACTGCTTGCGGACCGGGTCGAACGTCCAGTTCGACGTCTCGGTGTCGACGAAGATGATGCGCGCGTCGGGGTACCCCGCGTCGGTGTCGGCCCACACGTAGAAGTCCCCGTAGGGCCCGTCCGGGTCGGTGCGGCTGGCCTGGAACCAGTGGTGCTGGTCCGAGGTGTGGTTCATGACGAAGTCGGTGATCACGCGCAGGCCGCGCTGGTGCGCCTCGTCCACGAACTGCACGAAGTCGCCCAGCGTGCCCAGGTCGGGGTGCACGTCGGTGTAGTCGGCCACGTCGTAGCCGCCGTCGCGCAGCGGGGACGGGTAGAACGGTGGCAGCCACAGGCAGTCCACCCCCAGCCACTGCAGATAGTCCAGCTTCTCGGTGAGCCCGGCCAGGTCGCCCACGCCGTCCCCGGTGGAGTCGAAGAACGACCGGACCAGCACCTCGTAGAAGACCGCCCGCTTGAACCACGCGGGGTCGCGCGGGTTCCGTTCGTCGAAGGCGTCGGGGACCGGGGTCCCGGGTGCGAGGCTCACGACGCCGACCGGCGGATGACGAGGATGTGCGCGGGCTCGACGAACGGGTCGAGCCGCACGTAGTTGTGCTGCCCCCACAGCCAGGTCTCCCCGCTGAGCAGGTCGTGGACGGCGAACGACTCGTGCCAGCCCATGCCCAGGGCCTCCATGTCCAGGTGGATGGTGGACTCGCGCGCGCCGTGCGGGTCGAGGTTGACCACCACGATGACCGTGTCGTCGCCGTGGTCGGTGGACACCCGCTTGCTGTAGGCGATCACCGACTCGTCGTCGACGTGGTGCAGGGTCGCGTTGCGCAGCCGCTGCAGCGCCGGGTGCCGGCGGCGGATCTCGTTGAGCCGGGTCAGGTACGGGGCCAGGCTGTGACCGCCGGCCTCTGCGGCCGCCCAGTCGCGGGGGTGCAGCTGGTACTTCTCCGAGTCGAGGTACTCCTCGCTGCCGGGCCGCAGCGCGACGTGCTCGAACAGCTCGTAGCCGGAGTACACCCCCCAGGTCGGGGACATGGTCGCGGCCAGCACGGCCCGGATCCTGAAGGCGGCCGGCCCGCCGTACTGCAGGTACGCGTGCAGGATGTCGGGGGTGTTGACGAAGAGGTTGGGCCGGAAGTAGGCCGCGGTCTCGGTGGCCAGCTCGGTGAGGTACCCCGCGAGCTCCCAGCGCGCGGTGCGCCAGGTGAAGTACGTGTACGACTGGTGGAAGCCGACCTTCGCGAGCATCCGCATCATCGGCGGCAGGGTGAACGCCTCGGCTAGGAACAGCACGTCCGGGTCGGTGCCGCGGACCTCGCCGAGCAGCTGCTCCCAGAACGGGACCGGCTTGGTGTGCGGGTTGTCCACCCGGAAGATGCGCACCCCGTGGCTCATCCAGTGCCGCAGCACCCGCAGCACCTCGGCGTACAGGCCGTCGTAGTCGTGGTCGAAGCTGAGCGGGTAGATGTCCTGGTACTTCTTCGGCGGGTTCTCGGCGTAGGCGATGCTGCCGTCGGAGCGGATGCTGAACCACTCGGGGTGCCGGGTCACCCAGGGATGCTCGGGCGAGCACTGCAGCGCGAAGTCGAGGGCGACCTCCAGGCCCAGCTCGCGGGCGCGGGCCACGAAGTCGTCGAAGTCCTCGAGCGTGCCGAGGTCGGGGTGGATCGCGTCGTGGCCGCCCTCGGCCGAGCCGATCGCCCAGGGCACCCCGACGTCGTGGCTGTCCGCGGACAGGGTGTTGTTCGGACCCTTGCGGAACGAGCGGCCGATCGGGTGGATCGGCGGCAGGTAGACGACGTCGAAGCCCATGGAAGCGATCGCGGGCAGCCGCTCCATGGCGGTGCGGAACGTGCCGCTGCGCAGCGGCGGGCCGCCCTCGGGGTCGACGACCGCGCCCTCCGAGCGTGGGAAGAACTCGTACCAGGAGCCGACGAGCGCCCGCTCCCGGTCCACCCGAAGCGGGAAGCGGTCCGAGCGGGTCACCAGGTCCCGCAACGGGTGCCGGTGCAGTGCGGCGAGCACCTCGGGCGCGGTCGCGGCGGCCAGCCGGACCCCGGGTGGGCGCTCGGCGTCCCGCAGAGCCGTCACGACGTCCTGCAGCAGGGTGCGGACGGCGCCCTTGGGGACGTTCTTGGCGGCTCGCTCGAACAGCCGTGCGCCGTCCTCCAAGGTGAGCTCGACGTCCTGGTGCTCCGGGATCTTGATCTCCGCGGCGTGCCGCCAGGTGGCCATCGGGTCGCCCCACGCCTCCACATGGAACGTCCAGTCGCCCTCGGCGGTCGGGGCCACCGGGGCGGACCAGCGGTTGGTGCCCGGGGTGCCGGGGACCATCGGCACCCAGCCGACGTCGGGGACGCCCCTGGGGCCGCGCAGCACCACGTTGGCGTTGACCGCGTCGTGCCCCTCGCGGAACACGGTGGCGCTCACCGTGAACTCCTCGCCGGGCACCGCCTTGGCGGGGAAACGACCGCAGTCGACGACGGGCTGCACATCGACGATGGGGATGCGTCCGGTCCGAGGCGCCACTGGTCCGGTGCCACCTTCCTGCTGGGCGGGCGGGCGTCGTCCCGGTTTGGGCCCGCCTCCACGCCGGGTGTCGATCACGGTAGCCGGACGGCCGGGCGTGGGGGATCGGCTTGCGGCACCTGCGGAACCCCCTGCATCCGTCCTTCTCCCGTTCCTGCCCGGCGCGTCGCCGGGACCATGCAAGATGCTTCCAGGCCGAGCAAGAATCCGGCAACCCGCCCCTGGGCACCCCCCGACGTTCGGTAGGTTCTACCCCCATGCGTGCCATCCGTCGCTTCATCGTCCGCACTGTGCTCCCCGAGGCGCTCGCGCCCCTGGAGGAGTTGGTCATGAACCTGCGCTGGTCCTGGCACCCGCCGACCACGGACCTGTTCGCGTCCATCGACCAGCAGGTCTGGGACGACGTCGAGCACGACCCGACCCGGCTGCTGGGAGCGGTCCCGCTCGAGCGGTTCACCGAGCTGGCCAACGACGACGGCTTCCTGGAGCGGCTGCACGCGGAGCACGCCGACCTGCGCCGCTACCTCCGCGAGCCGCTGTGGTACCAGAGCCTGGAGCAGCACCACAGCAGCCCGCCGCCGGCCGCGATCGGCTACTTCTCGCCGGAGTACGGCATCACCGCGGTGCTGCCGCAGTACTCCGGCGGTCTGGGCATCCTCGCGGGCGACCACCTGAAGGCGGCCAGCGACCTGGGCGTCCCGGTGCTCGGGGTTGGCCTGCTCTACCGCAGCGGGTACTTCCGGCAGTCGCTGTCACCGGAGGGCTGGCAGCTGGAGACCTACCCCGTCCTCGACCCCAACGGCCTGCCGATCACCCTGCTCAGGGACGCCGCGGACCGGGCGGTGCTGGTCACGGTGAACCTGCCGGGGCAGCGCCGGCTGGTCGCCCAGATCTGGAAGGCGCAGGTGGGCCGGGTCCCGCTGCTGCTGCTGGACTCCGACATCGAGGAGAACGCGCCGGCCGAGCGGTCGGTCACCGACCGGCTGTACGGCGGCGGCACCGAGCACCGCCTCGAGCAGGAGATGCTGCTCGGCATCGGGGGAGTCCGGGCGATCCGGGCCCACTGCGCGCTGACCGGGGCGGCGGCGCCCGAGGTATTCCACACCAACGAGGGGCACGCGGGCTTCCTCGGGCTGGAACGGATCCGGGAGCTGACGGAGAGCGCCGGGCTCAGCTTCGACGCGGCCCTCGAGGAGGTGCGGGCCGGCACCCTGTTCACCACCCACACCCCGGTGCCCGCCGGGATCGACCGGTTCCCGCGCACGCTCATCGAGCAGCACTTCGGCGGTGACAACGCTTCGCCCGGCGTCCCGCTCGACCGGATCCTGGCGCTGGGCGCCGAGACGTACGAGGGCGGCGACCCCAACGTCTTCAACATGGCCGTGATGGGACTGCGGCTGGGCCAGCGGGCCAACGGGGTGGCCCAGCTGCACGGCGAGGTCAGCCGGGAGATGTTCCACGGGCTGTGGCCGAGCTTCGACTCCGACGAGGTGCCGATCACGTCGGTGACCAACGGGGTGCACGCCCCCACCTGGGTGGCCAGGGAGGTCATGGACCTGGCCCGGCGCGCCGTGGGCGCCGAGCTGGTCGAGGAGGCCCGCGGCTGGGAGGCCATCGAGCACATCGGGGACACCGAGATCTGGCAGACCCGCTCGGTGCTGCGGGCGCAGCTGGTCGACGAAGCGCGCCGGCGGCTGCGGGCCTCGTGGGTGCAGCGCGGGGCGAGCCTGGCCGAGCTTAAGTGGGTCGACGACGTGCTCAACCCTGACGTGCTGACCATCGGGTTCGCCCGCCGGGTGCCGTCGTACAAGCGGCTGACCCTGATGCTGCAGGACGAGGAGCGGCTGCGCTCGCTGCTGCTCGACCCCGACCGGCCGGTGCAGATCATCGTGGCCGGCAAGTCGCACCCGGCCGACGACGGCGGCAAGCGGCTGATCCAGCAGCTGGTCGCCTTCTCCGACCGGCCGGACGTGCGGCACCGGCTCGTCTTCCTTCCCGACTACGACATGGCCATGGCCCGCTACCTGTACGCGGGCTGCGACGTATGGCTGAACAACCCGCTGCGCCCGCTGGAGGCGTGCGGGACCTCGGGGATGAAGGCCGCGCTGAACGGCTGCCTCAACCTGTCCATCCGGGACGGGTGGTGGGACGAGATGTACGATGGCGAAAACGGCTGGGCGATCCCGACCGCCGACGGCGTCCAGGACCCGGACCGGCGCGACGACATCGAGGCCGCGGCGCTCTACGAGCTG